>CALKIX010000062.1 GCA_937995665.1 uncultured Hellea sp.
CTATCTATTTTGGGCTATTTTAAGGGAAGCTTGTGTCAAATATTTTCAAAAAAATCACCAGTATCGAACCTGAAGATGGTGATGTTTTGAAAGCGCTAAAGCTTAGTATTCCAGACGAGGCTGACGAGAGAGGGGTTGAAAACAAAGCCAAAACCGAGGAGCCAATAAAGTCCGCCTTTAAAGCTGAGGATGAGACGGACCCCGTGCCAGACTTTATTACGCGGGATAACGCGCCTGCTCAGACAGAGCCCGCGCCAGAGCCTACACTTGCCCCCCCTTCTGAGAAATCCGCTACGCTAAACCCCGCGCAGCTCGCCCCTGCAGCGTCAACTTTCACCGCCTCAGCGATTGATGAAGAAGAAACATCAACGGGATGGATTAAATGGGTTGCAATCATCTCCATATTTGTCTGGCTTGGCGCGGCTTTTTCCTATCTTTACGGCTTTTATGATCTGGGCCGAAAATGGACGGACCTTTCGCCGCTGGATATGACGGGCATTGTACTGGCGATATTACTGCCGACAATCCTACTCGCGCTTTTATTCTTTACTCTCAGCCAGCTTGACAAAATATCGCGCCAATCGCTTAGGCTCTCGCGCTCCGTTGACGCACTCAGCCAGCCTGATGAAACAGCCATAACGAAAACGGCGCTCATGTCCGAAGCAATTAAGGCCGAAATCAACACCGTCGATAGCCGCATTGAGCAGGCCCTTGCCCGCATGAGTACGCTGGAACAGACAATTAGCGACCAAAATGAAGGCATAAGCAAAGTCGCCGCTGAAGCAAATCATAGCTCAGACATAATTGCCACGCGTCTTTCCACTGAACGCCTTGCTCTGGAAAGCATTGCTGGCACCTTCGATGAGCGCATGGCCAAACTTTCAACGACACTAGATGAGTACTCAGCAAAGCTAGAAAACTCCACCAATCTTGCAGAGCAAAAAATTCAAGAGGCGCGCATAGGCGTAGAAGAAGCTGCCACGGGCATTAATACGGCTTCTGAAACTGTGCGCGGCAATGCCGTCTCTGCCGCTGACGCATTAAAGCAAAGCCACGAAGAGATTAATGCACTTGCCACAATTATCACAGAGCGCTCCACTGAGCTCGATTCAGTCTATCGCAAGCATGCCCGAGAACTCAGTGCTATGATTTCACATCTGCGCGATGAACAACAAAATTTAAGTATCTCCTTAGAGGAACGCCTTACCAAAATGCGCGATATGGCCCTCTCCGCCAAAGTCAGCGCAGAAAGCCTAACAAGTGCTTCAGAGGCAGGCCAGAACACGGTAGAAGCCCTCGCTCAAGCCACACGTCTGACCGATACGGCCGTCAAACAGCGTTTTACTGAAATGGAAGATTTGGTCCAATTCTCGAGCCAGAAAGCGGATTCCATTAGCGACCAAGCGGCCCGCCGCGTTCAAGATAGCCTGGCACAAACCCGCAAAGAAATCGCTAGGATTGAGAATGATATGCTCGCACTGCAAAACCGCCTATCTGCCCCCGTGCCTGCTAAAGAATTAGAACTGGGCGAACCTGAGCAGCCAAAACCCAAAAAGCGCTCGCCCATAAAATTAAAACCGCTAGAAGAAGATTTCCCGCCCGTAGAACCCCCGCGCTTTGGAGAAGCTGACCCCTCGCCTGCCTTTAGCGGCATCCCAAAACTGCGCAGTGGCAAAGCGGATAAGCCTATTTTCGCTGCGCCGCAGCCACTAGATGTTGAGAACACACTAGAGCTTAACACCCTCGCCGAAGGAGAACATTTAAGCCTTGAGGTCGAACCCTTGGAGCCCCTTCCTCTTGATCCCGACCATGAGCTCACATCCTTTGAACCGGAATTTGTTAGCCCCAAAGAACCAAAAGAGGTACTTAATCCTGTGGAGGCAATAAAGTCAAAAAAATCAGGCTGGCGCTGGCGCGATATGCTCGGCGGCCTAGACCGCCCACCAGCTGAAAACCAAAACGTCACTTACGAAACCCAACCACCACAAAGAGATGTTTCAGATGCTCGCATGATTGCATCACTTAGTGCGCTAGGCCTCGCCCCCTCCGCTATTGTAGATGATGGCTGCATCATTGAGGCCACTAATGTTTTTAAGGCCAAAGGCGCTATGGCGATGAGCAGCAGCGTGGCGCGCCGTATGGGCGACCCTGTGCGGCACTTGCACCGCGCTATGGAAGAAAACCCTGCGCTGAAAACAGATGTGCGCGCTTATGTTATACAATTTAAAGCGCGCTTAGGGCCGATTGAGAATGATAGAGAAGCGATAAGAACGCGGCTGGAAACAGAACCAGGTCGCGCCTACCTTCTCTGCGATGCCGCGCTGAATGGCTAATTTCCGTTATATCATCTAAAATAGGCTTTGCCTTATGGGCCAAAACGCCTAGAGGCACATCATGGATGGCAAATGGCATACACAAAGAGCGCAGGCGGGCGATACAAAGCACCGCGTTGATAAATGGCTGGCAAGCTGGACGGAGCTTTCGCGCTCGCGGCTGCGCACGCTCATAGAGAGCGGACAAGTACGCATAGATGGTGACATCATCACGAGCCCAACTAAAAAAGTCACAGAAGGCGCGGAATATGCCGTTTTTGTCCCCCCGCCCGTTGATGACACGCCCAAGCCAGAAGACATACCGCTCGATATCCTTTTTGAGGATGACCAGCTTATTGTTGTGAATAAGCCCGCAGGCATGACCGTACACCCTGCCCCCGGATCACGCTCCGCGACGCTGGTGAATGCACTGCTGCACCATTGCCGCGACAGCTTATCAGGCATAGGCGGGGTCATGCGCCCCGGAATTGTCCACCGGATAGATAAAGACACCTCTGGCGTGCTTGTGGTTGCCAAGACCGACCGCGCCCACCGTTATCTGTCCAAGCAATTTGCCAAACATAGCGTCGAGCGTGTTTATCATTGCCTCGCCCGCTCAGCGCCTAAGCCGCGCGAGGGCCAAATTGAAAGCCGCTTAGCGCGCTCTGTCCATGACCGAAAGAAGCAAAGCGTGGTGCGCGGCACCTTTGGTAATATGGAAGCCTCCGAGCATGGCCGCCATGCCGTTACCAATTACAAATATATTCGCGGCTTTGGTCAGCAGCCAAACGCTGCGCTCGGCATGCCACAAGTCAGCCTCGTTGAGTGCCGTCTAGAGACGGGGCGCACGCACCAAATCCGCGTGCATCTCGCCCATATTGGCTGCCCGCTTTTGGGCGATCCACTCTACGGTAAGCAGCGCGCCTTTCTGACGACTAAAAACCCGAATGAACTTGCCGTGGCTGAGGCGCTATCGACATTTAAGCGCCAAGCGCTTCATGCGGCAAGTCTTGGGTTCCTCCATCCCATCAGCAAAAAATTTATGAGCTTTGAAACGCCCTTCCCGCCGCAAATGCAGGCCTTACTCGAGGCGCTGGAGGGATTAAATAGCGAGCTATAATCACAGCTAGAGCCGATAATTCTATTTGTGCCAATCCGTCAGAGCCGATATGCAAAGCTATGAAGAATATGATTTTACGTTCAATAATGACAATTTCAGCTGTATATCTGGCGGCTTGCGCGAGCACGCCCGACCCGGCAAAAGTCTGCACCTCAGAATGGATAGGCGAGCGCTCTGATAAAGCGATAAGCAAAATCAGCGGAAAGTCATCTAGCTCTCTTAAAGCCTTAAAGAAAGCGAGTGAGAGCTGGGTCAAAGGCGAAGAGCCCTCCTTCTTCACCTTACTCGCCCTCAATAACGCCACAAAAAGCTTGCGTAATGAGCTTACAAATGGCCAAGGCATTAAAGATCTACGCACCTTATCAAAGACTTGTAATGATCCTAAGCTTATCTCGGATGCGATGGGTGATTTCATGCGCGACCAAGGATTAAGCGAGCGCATGATTGCTTTTATCGAAAAACTCGAAATATATCAGAACGCCATTGCCCCCGACGCCTAGCTACTCAGGCCTCAACAGAGGCACTGGCCATTGACCGCGCGGGCTTAGCTCATTAAAGGGCGGCGCTATGACTTACTGCGTTGCGGCCCTATATCACTTTACTCGGCTCCATGATTTTGAGCTGCTAAAATCACCCCTCCAAGATATGTGTGATTTGCTTGAAATCAAGGGCACGCTGCTGCTCGCTTATGAGGGCATTAACGGTACGGTTGCGGGCACAGATGCTGCAATTGCCGATTTGCTTGATTTTTTAAAAGCTGACTCGCGCCTGGAACATATTGACAACAAAGAGTCCCGCGCCGCTAAGATGCCATTCCTGCGAATGAAAGTGCGCCTCAAGCGCGAAATTGTGACGATGGGTATTGATGGCATTGACCCCAATAATGTTGTCGGCACCTATGTTGATCCGGAAAATTGGAATGACCTTATCAGCGACCCTGATGTGGTCTTGATTGATACGCGTAATGATTATGAGGTAGAAATCGGTACCTTTAAAGGCGCGCTAAATCCTGACACGCAAACCTTTCGCGAATTTCCTGACTGGGTTGAGAAAAACCGCGGCAAGCTTAAGAAGCCCAAAGTTGCGATGTTTTGCACAGGCGGTATTCGCTGTGAAAAGGCGAGCTCATATATGAAGCAAAACGGCTTTGAGGATGTCTATCACCTTAAAGGCGGCATTTTGAAATATCTCGAAACGCAGGCCGAGGAGAGTAGCCTTTGGGAAGGCGATTGCTTTGTCTTTGACCAGCGGGTTGCGGTCAAGCACGGCCTTGCCGAAAGTGACTATGACCAATGCTTTGCCTGCCGCTATCCTATCAAAGAAGATGAGAAAGAATCTCCCCATTATATCAAAGGCGTCTCTTGTCCGCGCTGCATAGACAAAACAACGCCCGCACAGCGTGAGCGTTTTGCCCAACGGCAAAAACAAATCGAGATTGCCAAAATTAAAGGGCATCAGCATTTAGGACGCAAAGTCGGCTAATGGGCGCTGTCCTCTATTCCTTCCGGCGGTGCCCCTATGCCATGCGCGGGCGTATGGCTCTTCATGCGAGCGGGCTTGAGTTTGAACATCGCGAGATTATCCTGCGCGACAAACCTGCATCTATGCTGGCCGCATCGCCTAAAGGCACTGTCCCGGTCTTTATAACTAAGGATGGCCATGTCATTGAGGAATCCCTTGACTTAATGCACTATGCCCTAGGCCGTTCAGACCCTGAGAACTGGCTTGGCGTCAATCCAGAGCGCACAAAAGAACTCATTGCAGATAATGACGGCCCCTTTAAACAGCATCTTGACCGCTATAAATATGCCAGCCGCTATGAGGCAGATACGCCGCGCGGCGCGGTCAACCATGAGCACCGCGAAGCCGCCGAAACCTATATGGCCGCGCTAGATAAACAGCTGGGCAGCGAGCCGTACCTATTTGGGAAAAAGCAATCGCTCGCCGATATCGCAATTTTCCCCTTTATTCGTCAATTCTCAAATGTCGAGCCAGATTGGTGGGCCACCACGCCGTATCAAAGCCTGCGAGATTGGCTTGCAAGACAGCTCGACTCGCGCCTTTTTTTGGCCATTATGGTCAAGCATCAGCTATGGAAGGACGATTCACACGAAACCTGCAGCTAATTAAGGGAGGCAAACATGCGCGCTATAGCTCTCTGTCTTATCTGTGTTGTTCTCGCTTTTACGACACCTGCTTTTAGTCAATCCAATGACTTGGGTGATTTAATCAGCGATATATTGGGCGGACTTCCCGCGCCAAGCCAAACGCCAATTTTTGGACAAAGCGAGATTGAAAATATTCCAGTGACTCTGCGCCTAAGCAGCGAGGATGACTTTAATGCCGCTTTGGACGATGCAATGCTAATTCTTTCTGCCTATGCGCCTAATGACCCCAGCGGTCAGGCGCTAAAGCCAAAGCTCTTGGGGCAGACCCGCCTTGCTTTGGCTGGTTTGGAGCTCCCTTTGCAACTCAAAATAGCAGCCGCAGAGCCTGTAATACGAGACGTGCCCTATGCGCGCATCACCGCGCAAATTTTAGACGTCAATAATAATGTAATATTATTCACCCAGCGCGATGGCCTTTACCGTGGCAAAGATGACGCTGTGCTCACGATGGTCAGCGGGCTTCTAGGACAAAAACGCCCCTCGGCCCCCGCCAAGATATCTGGTCTAGAACTTATAAAGGGTCAGGTTAGTTTGGCCAGCTCTCGCAACTTACCCCTAGGCAGCAAACTCACAGTGCAGCTCATTGAAACCGCTTTGGCGGGCGGAAATTCATTCTCTATTGCCGCAGAGAAAACTATTGAGCTTGAACCGCATCAGCGCGAGATTAACTTCGAGCTTGAGCGGGGCCTATACGAAGGCAGCACAAATATGCCTTTATCTTTAACGGCCTGGATAACGGATTGGGCGGGACGCAAAACCCATGTGCTGCGCGCACCCACAGGCTATAATGGTCCTGATATAGATTATAAGCTAAGGCTAGACACAATTGCACAAGGCGCGCAAACACAGCGCGGGCGCAACCTTAATCCGGATCTCATGGCAAAATCCCATATTTACGGCGACGCTATATATGATCAAAATTACGGCCTGCCCTCTGGCGCGCGGTTGAAAGTTATACTTAGCAAAACTATTGGCGCTTTTGGCGAAGATAGAACCCTTGCCACCCAGACCATCATTATGGCACCACATACAGACCGCATTCCATTTTCTCTTTCAGCAGATAGTACAGAATTTGACCCGCTTATACCCGCCCCTACGTTAAACCTCCAAATCGTCGATAGCTATGACAGGATTTATTTTGAGAGCGGGCCTGTGGCAGCCCGTGAGGACAAACAGACCATAAAACTCTATCCGCGCCGTTGATATTACAGGTATATTTGCCTTACTAACAGGCAAATCTAGTTATCAACAATGTGGCAGAGACT
>CALKIX010000063.1 GCA_937995665.1 uncultured Hellea sp.
AGTCGGCACGCAGCTCTCCAAAGGTTTTCACGCAGCGGGTGTTGATTTCACCACAAGCCCCGCAGCAGGCGGGCAAGCCAGCGCGCGCTGCCTGATAGCCGTCACGCCAGACGGGGAGCGCACAATGAACACATTTTTGGGCGCCTCGTCTCTCTTTACAAAATCAGATATCGTCGCCTCTAAAATTAAAGCTGCCGACACGCTATATCTTGAAGGCTATCTCTTTGATTCAGATGCCGCCAAGGCCGCTTTCGTCTCCGCCGCGCAAATCGCCAAAAAAGCAGGCTGTCAGGTCGCGCTGACTTTGTCGGATAGTTTTTGCGTAGGCCGCCACCGCGAAAGCTTCCGCGAGCTTGTGGATAACAATGTGGATATCCTCTTCGCCAATGAAGATGAAGCCCTAAGCCTTTACGAGACAGACCGCCTTGATACGGCGCTGGACGCGTTAAACCTGACAAATACGATCTCATGCGTGACCCGCTCGGAAAAAGGCTCCGTCATTCAGGATGGCACGCGGCGCTATCACGTCCCCGCCGCCCCTGTGGATAAAGTTGTGGATACAACGGGCGCTGGCGATCAATATGCCGCTGGCGTTCTCGCAGGACGCGCGATGGGCATGGATTGGGCGGATGCGGGATATCTGGGCAGCTTATGTGCGGCCGAAGTCATCAGCCATTACGGCGCACGGCCTGAAAAATCTATACATGAGATCGCCATTGGGGCCTAATTACCTCTCCAATTTGTAATTTTAAGGCGCGAAATATTCAGGCTTCATTAAAGCGCGAATGGCTATGAAAAAGGCATAAATTATCTCATTTGAGGATATGACAATGAAAAAATTGATGCTCTCTATCACGGCTGCCGCGCTTCTTGCGCCCGTCTTTGCGCCTGCCGTCATGGCGCAAGTCCAGCCTGCACAGCCTCAATATACTCAGCCTCAATATGCCGCCCCTGTTCAAGCCGCTTTCACGGACCCGCGCAATGTGCCCGCCGATTTGGCCCGCATTGACGCGGCCATGAATAGCACGTCGAGCTTTTGGGGACGTTTCGCGCAATATACGAGTGATGGTAGCTTTGCCCAAGGCCAAGTCTATATTCGCCGCCCTGGCAAATTGCGTTTTGAATATGACGCGCCCAATCCGCTCCTGATTGTCTCGGACGGCGTCACCCTCACCCAGCAAGACAAGGCGCTAGAAACCATTGACCGCGTACCCCTCTCTGCCACGCCGCTAAATTACTTTTTGAAAGAAAATATCAATCTAGAAAATGACACCGAAGTCACCAGCCTGATTAAGACCGCCCAAGAATGGCGCGTGACTGCGCGCGATGGCTCTGGCGAGCTGGACGGAGCGATTACCATGGTCTTTAATGCGAGCAATCTTGCGCTGAAAGAATGGATTATCGCCGATAGTTTTGGCGGAGAGACGCGCGTACTGCTCTCTGATTTAAAATATAATGGACGCATCAATCCACGCCTTTTCGTGCTGCGTGATAATGACCGCCGCGATCGACGTTAATAAGGCTTGCCTTTTGCCCTGCCCTGCCTAATCAAAGGTTATGAAAGTTAAAGTCGCCACATGGAATATCAACTCCGTTCGCCTTCGGATTGATCAAGTTATTCGCTTTTTAAAAGAAGAGCAGCCCGATGTTTTGGGGCTGCAAGAGATTAAATGCGAAACCCCGCTTTTCCCGTCAGAGCCTTTTCGCGACATTGGCTATGAATTTATCGAAGTGGCGGGACAGAAAGGCTATCACGGCGCGGCGACCGTTTCCAAGCTTCCCATGGAGCGCCTTGAAACGGATTTTTGCCCGCTCGGTCATGCCCGCCATGTGAGCACGCGCGTTGGGGCCGCCGCCGATAAGAGCTTTGAGTTTCACAATTTCTATATTCCGGCGGGGGGTGATGTCGCTGACCCCGCAGTCAATGACAAGTTCCAGCATAAGCTCGATTTTCTGGCCAATATGAATAGCTATTTCACCCAGCGCTATAATGAGGGCGATGCCGGCCAAATCCTTGTCGGGGATTTCAATATTGCCCCGCATGAAAATGATGTGTGGAGCCATAAACAGCTCCTAAAGGTTGTCTCCCATACCCCTATGGAAGTTGAGATTTTAGAAAATCTACAAAAGACGCATGACTTTACCGATTGCTCTCGCCTCTTCGCGGATGATGCGGAAAAGCTCTTTAGCTGGTGGAGTTACCGCGGCAGAGATCCTATGAAATCTAATCGCGGGCGGCGCCTTGACCATATTTGGGTTAGCCCAGCGCTTAAGCCCGCCGTGATGGCGGGAGGGAAAGAAGCCCACGCCATCCATGTACCTTGCCGCGTCTGGGCGGAAAAGCCGTCCGATCATGTCCCCATGACGCAGGTTTTGGACCTAAACGCTTAGCGTAGCTCTTAACTAAGCTCTAGGCGGTACCCGCCCGGCTCTGTAACCAGCAAGGTCGCTACACCCTTTTGCGGCTCGATTTTCTGGCGTAAGCGGTAAACATGGGTTTCCAGCGTATGAGTTGTAACGCCTGAATTATAGCCCCATACTTCGTGGAGCAATTCTTCGCGCGGCACAGCCTTACCGCCAGCGCGGTAAAGATATTTCAGAATGTTGGTTTCTTTTTCAGTCAGGCGAATATCGCGCGGAGGCTTCTCGCCTTCAACTGTTGGCGGGGTCAGCTTTTTATAAGCCGGCGCAAATTCATAAGGCCCAATTTGGAAAACAGCATCTTCGGATTGCTCAAAACTGCGAAGGTGCGCACGAAGGCGCGCCAGCAGCACAGCAAAGCGAAACGGCTTTGCGACATAATCATTGGCGCCAGAATTAAGGCCTAAAATCTCGTTCATATCGCCGTCATTCCCCGTAAGCATGACAATGGGCGTACCAACGCCATTATTCCGCATAAGCTGACACGCCTCTGTGCCGAGCATATCAGGCAAATCTACGTCTAGAAGAATAAGGTCGAAATTTCCGTTTTCAGTTGCGTCTATACCAGCTTTAGCTGTCGCGACATCCGTCGTCTCAAACTCATTATAAAGTCCGAATTGCTCTACGAGTTCTTCGCGAAGATCATCATCATCATCAATTATCAGAAGTCGCTTTTTCACAGCCATAATAATAAGTCTTTCTAAAAGTTCATCCGTCTATAAGCTTGTCACGGGTTAATGCATAATGT
>CALKIX010000064.1 GCA_937995665.1 uncultured Hellea sp.
CTTATGAGGGTTTTACTGAGCTTGGTTTTGATGAAATGATATTCCAAAGTAGCCAAACTTCTATTTTGGATGCGGGGCAAGACCTCATGGAGGTCAAAGATGGCCTGCTGACGTTAAAAGATGGCTTCGAGATGTCCTATAACTACCAATTTGGCGGCGCGAATGAAGCCATGAAATTAGCAAATGCGTCCGCGCAATCAGGTGATAATAGCCAAATGCTAAACGCTCTAAAGACGATGAAAATAAATGACTTTGAGCTACGCCTTCAGGATGATTCAATCGTAACGCGCCTTTTCGACTTAGCTGCCAAAATGCAAGGTAGCTCACCGGGCGCGCTACGCACGCAAGCCAAATTAGGCCTGCGTCTGGCCCCGATGGCCGCGCAAGGGGTTGAAGGAGAAATTTTAACGGCCATGTCTGGCGCTCTAAGCGAGTTCATTGATGGCGGAAAAACGCTCTCTATCATCATGGAACCAGAAACGCCCTTGCCTGTCTTAAGCCTTTCAGAGCTTAAAAAAGGGTCAGTGACATTTGAAGAGCTTGGCTTCTCCGCCAAGGCTGAATAGCGGCTCGCGGGCCACATTGCTGATAATAAAAAACCCGCCTCGCTGGCGGGTTTTTCTTTAATTTGTCGCTTGATCAGCGGAGCGGCGCAGCATTTCATCGCGGAACATGGCGGCGAAATCCGGCGGCTCCAACATGATGGGCGGGAAGCCGCCATTCTGCGTCATCTCAGCCATAATCTGGCGCGCAAAGGGGAAGAGCAGACGTGGGCACTCAATCAAAATGAGCGGCTGAATTTCTTCTGCATTGACGCCTTGGAAGGCAAAGAGCCCTGCATATTCAAGCTCGGCGATAAAGGCAATCTGATCGCCGCGGCGCGCATCTGCCTTAAGCATCAAGGTCACTTCAACAGTATTGCCTTCGAGCATTTGGCGGCCAATCTCGATATTGATACCAATGGCAGGCGCATCGAGTCCCGTGCGCAGACTTTCCGGCGCATTTGGATTCTCAAAGCTGGCATCTTTTGTATATTGTGCCAAAACCTGCAGCATAGGCCCTTGCGGCTGTGCTTGGGCCTCAGCCTGGGCTTGCGCCTCAGCCTCAGCAGCCGCTTTTTCGGCGGCTAATTGTTTCTTTGTCGGCTTTTTCGCCATAATGGGAGTCTCCCCTTCCTAAATTTCGCGCTCCAGCTAACATAGAGCAGAGCCGCGAGCAATTCCTTATTGCGGACAGGGCCAATACACCCTATTTCCATATTCTAAATGGAGCCGCCCCCCATAGATTTCAAGGTGTTGGCTGCAACGAATGAAGATTGGAAAATACCGCATGTACGAAGTCCTTCTCTATGCCGCCATTGCGACGATTATCTGCGTTATGCTCTACTCTGTTTTAGGCAAATCAGTGGGCCAAGGCCCTGAAAATCCTATTGATGCCAAAAAAGAGATTGAAAATTTTGGCGTAAGCAGCGCAGGTGTAGTTCAGCCTGTCGTGCCCGCAGGGCCAAAGACAGGCCTACAAAAAATCGCAGAGATAGACAGCAGTTTCTCGCCGGCCTATTTTATCGATGGCGCTAAGGCGGCTTATTCCATGATTTTAGAAGCCTATGCGGCAGGTGATAAAGATCAGCTTGAAAGCCTACTGACCCCGGATGTTTACACGGTTTATTGCGAAGCCATTGATACCCGCAATGCAGATAACCTCAAACAAGTCACAGACCTTGGACGTCTTAGAAGCTGCGCGATTAAAGACAGCTCGCTAGAGGGTAATCTTGCCCGCATTTCTGTGCTCTATAAAGCCGAGTTGACCTCAGCCCTGATGAATAGCGAAGGCGATGTTGTGCAGGGCGATCCTGATATTTTATCCAGCGTGTCCGAGGTTTGGACATTTGAGCGTCACCTTAAATCGAATGATCCTAACTGGCGGTTATCGGATGTTGAGCCTAGCGAGGGCGATAGCTTAGAGGCAGACCCAACGCCTGATACAACGGCTTAGCCATGCCGCGTTACCTTTTCCTATGCTCGATGGCCTTTTGGCTCTGCGCCTGTGCGAGTACGCCTACGCCGCAGCCAGATGAGAGCAAAGCACCCGCGGTCAGCTATCCAGAACCAGATGTTGAAAACCCCGGCCTTATCGTCATTGCAGAGCCCCTTGCTGTCCCCGCGCCAGCGCCGGCTATACCCGCCCCGCCTGCGCCAACACCCGAGCCGCCAGAAGTTGAAGTTTTTGAATCGCCTAAATGGTACTCATCCATCAAGGATTGGAACGGGACGGATCACCGCGCCGCGCTAACCAGCTTTAAGCGGAGCTGCGAGAGCTTTGCCAAAGCAGACCCAGAGCAACACCTCAGCCCGCAATTGCCAGAATATGGCCGTTATAAAGATTGGGCCCCAGCTTGTCTTCAAGCCAGCTTTGTTGGGCTAGATCGGTTTTCAGCACAAAACTTCTTTGAAACACATTTTGAGCCCCTTGTGCTGACAACTGAGGCAGGGGAAACGGGCCTGCTGACAGGCTATTATGAGCCTGAAGTACAGGTGCGCAAAATTCCAGATGATATTTATTCAGAACCGATATTGGCCAAGCCCAGCAGCGCAGCTATTCAAAAGCTACCTCGCGCCAAGATTGGGCCCCACAGCTCCCGCGTCATAGCTTATGGTAAACCCATCGAGGTTTTCTTTATGCAAATCCAAGGCTCTGGCCGCCTGCGCTTTGAAGATGGCAGATCTATTCGCGCGGCCTATGCGGGGCATAATAGCCATAAATATAAATCCATTGGTAAGGTGCTTGTCGCGCGCGGCGAGCTCACGCTCGATCAAGCCAGCAAGCAATCCATTAGCGATTGGATGGACCGCGCTGGGCCAATTGAGGCGCGGGCCTTAATGAATGAGAATCCGCGCTATATTTTCTTTGCCGAACAAGCCATTGGACAGTCCACAGACGGAACGACCGAAGGCCCACGCGGGGCCATGCGTGTGCCGCTCACGGATATGGCCTCAATCGCGGTTGACCCGCGCTATCATCCTTACGGCACACTTGTCTGGCTCGAGACAACACTGCCGCAATTTGGCGGTGATTTTCGCGGTATGCAAGCGGGGCTTTTGGTCAGTGTCCAAGATACAGGCAGCGCGATTAAGGGCCCGCTTAGAGGTGATTTATTCTTTGGCGCAGGCGATCAGGCTGGCAATAAGGCGGGCGTGATGAAGCATGATGTACGCTGGACGATCCTTGTGCCCAAAGCCATTGCCCCGCCCCGCCCAGCATTGCCATTCTGATGGCAGACGGGCCTAATACCCCGCGCCGCTTAAAACGCGAAGACCGCTCTATCTGGCAGCGCGTGGCCCGCACAGTCTCACCGCGCCGTTATGCCAAAGGCAAAGGCTCGGCCAAGGCCATGCCTAATCCCAGCAAAGAAGACTTTGCCAATATGCTGCGCCTGCCGCCAGAAGCCCCTGCTCCGCAGCGCGGCCTGCCGCAAACCCTTGATGTGAACCAAGATAAAAAGACCCGCCGCGGGCAAGTCAGTATTGATAGCAAAATCGATTTACATGACATGACGCAGGCCCAAGCAAAGCCCGCCCTTTTCAAAGCCATTATCCGCGCCTCCAACCGCAATTATCACTGCGTACTTGTGGTCACAGGAAAAGGCACGCGCGGGGAAGGCGTGCTGCGTAAAAACTTCACGCATTGGATTGCCGACCCGCAAATCCGCCCACTTATAGCCACCTATGCCCAGGCCCATATTCGCCACGGCGGCACGGGGGCGTGGTATGTGTTCTTAAAGCGCTAGTCTTATAAAATAAACTTGCTTAGGTCTTGGTTGCTGGCGAGCTTGCCGACATGTTCTGCCACATAAGACTTATCAATCGTGAGCGTTTCGCCCGCCTTGTCTGTGGCTTTAAAGCTAATATCATCAAGCAAGCGTTCCATCACCGTATGAAGACGCCGCGCGCCGATATTTTCGACATTAGCATTCACATCGGCGGCGATTTTCGCAATCTCCGAAATGCCGTCTTTAGTGAAATCTAGCGTGACCTCTTCGGTGGCCATAAGGGCCTTATATTGCTTAATTAAGCTCGCTTCGGGTTCGATGAGGATACGGACAAAATCTTCCTCCGTGAGCGCATGCAGCTCCACCCTAATAGGAAGACGCCCTTGCAGCTCTGGGAGCATATCGGACGGCTTGGCGACATGAAACGCACCGCTGGCGATAAAGAGAATATGGTCGGTTTTTACGGGGCCATATTTGGTCGAGACTGTGGTGCCTTCAATGAGCGGGAGCAAGTCACGCTGTACGCCCTCGCGCGAAACATCCGCCCCGCGCGCATCAGAGCGTGCGGAAATTTTGTCAATTTCGTCCAGAAAGACAATGCCGTCATTTTCCGCAATCTCCACCGCTTCGCGCTTAATCGCGTCATCATCAAGCAGCTTATCAGCTTCTTCAGATAGAAGCGGGCCATGGGCATCGCCAATCGTCATTTTTACTTTTTTAGTGCGGCCCGCTTTGCCAAACAAAGAGGATAAATCCATCATACCGATAGAGCCGCCGGGCTGGCCGGGAATATCCATGCCTTGAAAGGGCGAGCTTTTATCGGTCAGCTCTAGCTCCACTTCGGTCGCGTCAAGCTCGCCTCGGAGCAGCTTTTGGCGAAACTTATCACGGCTGGCCTCGCGCCCGCCCTCACCGACCAGCGCATCGAGAATACGTTTTTCCGCCGCAAGCTCAGCTTGCGCTTTGACCTGCTCGCGCTTGGTGTCGCGCAGGAGCGAAATCGCGGCCTCGACAAGATCGCGAATGATTTGTTCTACGTCGCGGCCCACATAGCCCACTTCGGTAAATTTGGTCGCTTCGACTTTGATAAAGGGCGCTTGGGCGAGCTTAGCCAAGCGGCGCGAAATTTCGGTCTTGCCAACGCCCGTCGGCCCAATCATCAAGATGTTCTTAGGCGTAACCTCTGCCCGCAAATCGTCCGGTACGCGGCGGCGGCGCCAGCGATTTCGCAGCGCAATAGCCACGGCGCGCTTAGCATCGCGTTGCGCCACAATATGGCGGTCAAGTTCAGAAACAATTTCTCGGGGTGTAAAGTCTGTCATACCTCTTAAATGGGAGCCGCGTGCGCTAAATCAAGGTTTATAATTCGGATCAAAAGCAGGCGGGAAAATTTTCCAATTGGGCAGAAACTTCAGCAAGAAGCCGCGCGCACTATGCCAGCCAGCGCCCAAAAAGATAACCGCCGCGCCCAGCACAAGTAAGGTGAGCGCTAAGGTCGTGCCGAGCCCAACGCCCGCCTTGTCAAAGAGAAATCCAATGGCAAATCCTGCATAGCCGAGCGAGGATACAATCAGCGCGCGGCGGTTAATGGCTAGGCCGATAAGGGTGAGGGCAAGCACTAGCAGCATAACAATTATCGCATCCCCCTGCCCGAGCTTCACCACGGGCACAATATTAAACAACGTCTCTTTTTGCAGGCTGACCATAGAGAGCGCGAGACCATGAATAATCAAGGGCGCGGCGAGGAAATGAAGCCAAAAGGCATTATCCGCAAAGCGCGTGGTGCGGTGCGTATCGCGTACGTCATAGGCCAGCGCCGCCGCAAATATAAGAAGCCCGCCAATAAAGAGCGATATCCCAAAGGGCGCTTGAACCATATTCGGGAATATCGCAAAATAAAGATAAAGCACGGCGATGGCGATAAGGGCCATACAGAAGGGCAATCTCACGCGCCAATAAAAGAGCAGCATCGCGCCCAATGTAATGAGCGCAGCGCCTACCCCGCCGCCAAAGCTGATAAGATTTGCAGTCCCGCTTTGGACAAAGAATAAAAAGGCCAGCGCTGTGACAAGGGTTGGCGCATGGGCGCGGCGCTTGCGCCCAAAATATTCCGCAAGAAAGCCCATCACAATGGCCGCGCCAATAAAGCTTATCCCGCCGCCAAAGAGCTTCGCAATCGCGGCGAGCCCCAATGTGAGCAGCCCGACCCCAATTGCAATAAAGACATCAGAGAAACTGCGCAAAAAGCGCATATCATCTTCGTTGCCAATCACGGATGTGGCCTCATTAGGGCGCATGTTATCGGCTTGCTCTTGGGAGATAATACCAGCCTCTAAGGCCTGCTTTATCTGTTCAGGTGTCATATCGCTCATACCGTAAAGCTAAGGTGTTTTATAAAGCTGTGCAAGGGTTGCGAAATCATGTAAAATGGATAAATGCACGCCCCGTTGTTGCAAAATAATCACAGACCAATGCGGTAGGTGCAATTAAGCCAAGAATGGTTTGCCAATTATAGACATTTATGTTTTAAACCCTGCAATGGGGAAGGTAAAGCGCGCGTGAAAACACGGCAATTTACAGTTTCAGTCTACTTAATATGGCTTTAATTCCCCGATTTTCTCTGTGCTGTGGGCAGAGGCATCCCATGATTAAGCTTGCCAAAGAGCAGGCGGTCTAACGCTATAAAAATACAACCATTCTCTAAGGAGTAGATAGAATGACAACGCAAACTTCATCCGAAGCGATACAACGCCGCGCGGCCTCGAGCAAAACTGCACTGGTCTCATCCACAGCCATCTTCATGATGATGGCCGCCGCCCCCATGGCACAGGCGCAGACAAATCCAGCCGATGGGTCTATGATTAACATTACAGACAATACACCGGTTCTAGATCCAGGCGTAGGGACAACAATTGATATTGCGGCTGGCGTAACGCAGACAATCGCGGATAACAATGATGACAAGAATGCGAATATTCTGTTAGATGGCAATGGTGACAATGACGATGTAACCATTACAAACAATGGCACGCTCATAAATAATGATGTTCAGGACCAAAGTGGTGTTGTCACGATTGATAATGCCGAAAACAACACCGTAATTACCAATAATGGTACATTTCAAGGCGTAAATGGCGTGTTGTTTTTAGAGGGTGATGAAGTTACACTTACCAATACAGGCACGATTGCAGGCACTGGCGAAGCAACCAATGCCGTTGTCTTCTTTGACCGTGATGGTGAAGATGGACGCAGCAATGGCGAGGTCCCTGTCGTAGGCATGACAGAATCAAACCAAGTAATTAACTCAGGTACGATTACCAGTGTGGGGGGTGCAACAATTGGTATTGACGTTTTACTAGGGATTGACCCGTCAAGCGGTACGCTTGCGGATGAAGATGGCATAACAGCCTTCACCATCACTAACTCCAGCACGGGTGTCATTTCAAATACAGGGACAGACAGCGATGCAGACGCCATTCATTTTGATGGCGCCCCTGGTACATTGAGCGGAAATGCGCGCACATGTACGGAAGGTGACCAAATCAACTGTCAGGTCTTACTAACCCTAACAAATGATGGAACCATTTCTGCCGTAAGCACCAGCACCTCCAATGCCGCTATTCTCTTTGAGGACGACGTTATTTTTAACGGAACGATTACAAATAATGCAAGCGGAACGATTACAGGCGCGAGTCAAGGTATTCGCATCAATGCCGCCCACGCAGCACATGACGGGTCTATTACTAATGCGGGTACAATTTCAGGAACAGGGACTAGCGCTACGGGCATTCGCTTTGACGGCGAAGGCGTTGTATTTACAAACTCTGGAACAATTTCAGGGACGTCCTCCTCATTTAGAGGAACCGATGCCACAGCCGCCTTTACATTCAACCAGCTCGGCGGCGGTACACTGACTGGCGACTTCTTAGGCTCAAGCAATTTTGATGACATTTTCAATGTCTCAATGGGCACTTTCACCCTCACAGATGATATCTTACAAGGCGTGAACGTAAATGTTGCAAGTGACGGCGTTCTTGCCTTTGATGGCGGCAATACGATTGATGGCAACCTTGTCAATAATGGCACGCTAAGCTTTGATTTGGATGATGACCCTATCGACGTGAATGGAGGTGTCACCTTAGCTCAAGGCAGTGTCATTAATGTAAATGTGACAGATGCTGCCATGCAGGTTACATCAACAACACAAACATTTGTTCTCATTGATGTGGATGCAGATGGTGATGGCACCGGCACACTTACTGATAACGGCGCCACGCTGACAACGAATGTCAATGAAGATAGCCTCCTGCTAAACTTTGTTACGGGAACAGACGCAAATGGCGATTTAGTCGTTTCAACACAAGCCACAGAAATTGTGATCGTTGACCCTGTTGATCCCGTTGATCCTGTTGATCC
>CALKIX010000065.1 GCA_937995665.1 uncultured Hellea sp.
ATCCAAGGCCGTCAACACCTGCATTTATGACATCTCCGCGCGATAAGAGGTCTACACCCTTTGGCGTTCCGGTAAGTATTATATCACCGGCTTTAAGTTCATTATGTCGCGAGAGTACAGCGATGATTTTTGGAATATTCCAAATCATTTTATTGATATTTGACTCCTGTTTCATCACGCCGTTCACACGCAGCCAAATGCGGGCCTCTGTAACTATACCTGTTTCAGAGAGAGGATGAATAGCTGTGCAGGGGGCGGAGTTGTCAAAGCTTTTCGCTGGCTCCCATGGCCGGCGCTCGGCTTTGGATATACTCTGCAAATCCCGCAAGGTCATATCTTGAGCCACGCCATAGCCAAAGATATGGGCATTGGCGTCAGACTCGCTGATGTTTTGCCCGCCGCTTTTGAGCGCCACGAATAATTCCGCTTCATAGCTGAGCGCTTGGCTGATCTCGGGATAGACAAAATCATTATGGGCTTCGCAAACAGCGCTTGCGGGTTTTTCAAAATAAAAGGGCGGTTTTTTCGGATCGCTCCCCATTTCAACTGCATGGGCGGCATAATTACGCGCAAGGCAATAGACCCGGCGAATAGGAAAACGCTGCCTGCTGCCCGCAATGGGCAGGCTAGTTATCTCGGGAAGCTCAATGGCATAGTCAGGCGGAGTATGGGGCATATCATTCATTTTTAATAGGGTGAGCTCTTTCATACGGTCATAATCTGGCTTTAGCCAGCCCTTTGCGGGGTGTGGATTTGATTGCAAAGAGCGCTTGATAATATGCAATTTATTGCATATGTCGAAGGCGGTTAGTTAGTGAGAGGTCAAAATGAGTGCAATAGAGTTTAACGAGCGCGTGGCTATTATCACGGGGGCTGGTGGCGGACTGGGCAAAAGCCATGCGCTAGAGCTTGCCCGGCGCGGGGTCAAAGTTGTGGTCAATGATTTGGGTGGTTCTGTTGATGGTTCTGGCGGCTCGGCAACGATGGCAGAGCAGGTCGTGGCCGAGATAAAAGCCGCTGGCGGGGAGGCCATCGCGAACGGGGCCAATGTCACCAAAGAAGACGAAGTCGCAGCGATGGTTGAGCAGGCCATAGCCGCGTGGGGTCATGTCGATATCCTCGTCAATAATGCAGGCATTTTGCGCGATAAGTCTTTCTCCAAAATGAGCATGGATGATTTCCGCCTCGTTTTAGATGTGCACTTAATGGGCTCTGCCATTTGTACAAAGGCCGTTTGGGACCATATGAAAGACCGCCAATATGGGCGTATTGTTATGACCACGTCCTCATCAGGAAATTACGGGAATTTCGGGCAAACAAATTACGGCGCGGCAAAGGCCGGTCTCGTCGGCCTGATGAATACACTTTGCCTTGAAGGCGCAAAATATAATATCCGCGTCAATGCCCTCTCGCCCACAGCTGCCACGCGCATGACCGAAGGTCTTATGCCGCAAGCTGCCTTAGATTTACTGACTGTTGAAAGCGTCAGCGCGGGTCTTGTGCCGTTGGTTTGCGAGGACGCGCCCAACCGCCTGATATTATGTGCGGGCGCGGGAGGCTTTGCCGCGACAAAAGTTTATGAGACCCAGGGCATACATCTTCGTCCTGAGGAGCAAAGCGCTGAGAATGTGCTCGCGAAGATTAAAGAAATCCGTGACGGCGAAGGCCAAGAAGAATATACTTCAGGCGCTGGGCAAACAATGAAATTTGTAGGCAATGCTGCAAAGGCGCTAGGAATGAAGCTGGGCTAGCTAGATTAAAAATAGCAAGGCAGGGTTAGTTAAAGCGAAATTTGTCTTGCCCTGTCAGCTTATCGCTCTATTTTAGGTAGCCGATAATTTGAAAGCTGCTCAATGCCTAATACACGCCCAAAACTTTCACATGAAGCCCTCTCTGAAGCCTTGATTGGGCTTCGTAAAACTTATGGCACCCTTGATGATTTTCCGGCGCAATTGCCGGCCACATTATCAGACAGCTATGATGTGCAAGATATCTCGCGCGCCAATTGGGGGGATGAGGTTTATGGCTGGAAAGTGGCGGGCATGTCAGCCGAAGCCCAAGCAAAGCTGGGCGCGGCGAAACAGACGGGTCCTGTCTTTGCTAAGAATGTGGTTGTGTTGCCCGAAGGCGGGGCCGCGGAGTTCCCGATTTTCGCGAAAGGTTATGGCGCGCCTGAACCTGAATATATGATTACGCTGAAAGACTGCGCCGCCCTGCCAAAAGAAGGGATTACGCTCGCGCAGATTCTTAGTGTGGTTGAGACCATCCACATAGGCGTTGAAATTGCGAGCAGCCCTTTTGCTAAGGTCACAGGCATGCGAGTCCTCTCGGATATTGCGGACTTTGGCAATAATTGGGGGCTTGTGATGGGGCCGGAGATTAAAGACTGGGGCAATATGGATTTAACCAAAATTGACGTTATTTGCGAAATTGACGGTCAAGTGGTCGGGAATGGCCGCGCGAGCGAGGGGCTTGCTGGGCCGTTTGGGTCTGTAAAATTTTTGATCGAGCATCACAAAGCGCGCGGTTATGATCTGCCCGCGGGAAGTGTTGTTTCCTCGGGCGCCATTGGCGGCGTGACTCATATGAAAGTGGGCAGCCGCGCTAAGGTAAGCTTTGCGGGGCTAGGTAAATTCGACATCGGGTTTTTCGACCCGCTGGCTTAAAGCAGAGATATAAAATAGGCGCGCCGCAAAGGACGCGCCTTTCGTTTTTTAAAGGCGCAGTTGCCTAAAGGAACTTCTTGGCCATATTGGCAACGCCGCCAAGGCCGCCAACAGCATCAAGCAATGAACCGCCACTGCTGGATTTATCGACCATTTGCGGGATAGCATCTTTGAGGCCATCAAGAAGTGAGCCTTCATCTGTGCCAAGCTCTTGGGCTGCGGCGGCAATTTTGTCTTGGCCAAGAACCTCTTTGAGCTGGTCTGGAGAAATGTCAGCATTTGCCCCGTCGCCAAGCCATGACGAAGCTACATCGCCTAGGCCTTTTGACTGCATGCCGCCGACAAGATTGCCAATATCCAGTCCGCCTTGTTCTCCGCCGCCTAAGAGGCTGCCTAAAACCTGTTCAATTTGAGCATTATTGCCGCCAAGTTTTTGAGCGAGAAGGCCTTTTGCGAGGTTCATAATATCCATAGTCATATTTCCATAATTTAGGTGGGGTGGGTTATGTAACGTCTCTATAGGAGCTTGGCCTAAATGTTTAGCGGCTTATGCAGTAAATAGGGGTATAATATGCATTAAGTTTGTTTTTAGACTTTCTACTTGGGTCATAAAAAAAGCGGCTCAAGATGAGCCGCTTTTGATGATTTATGCAAAGTGCTGATTAGTTGTTACAACCCGATCCGCGGGCCATGAGTTCTCTGCCAAGAGCGTCATAACGCTTACTGGTATCGCTATAGCAATATTCTTGCGCAGATGAATGTGCGGATGAACGTGCCGGCGCTTCCTCATATTGAACAACAGAAGGTGCGTGAGCAACCGTAGCAGGTGCTGACATCACAGGGGCTGTCGCCGTATATGTGCTTGACGTGCTATGCGTGATTGTTGGCGATAGGCAAGTCCCGTCAGATTGCTTGCTTGTTCCTGCCGGACAGCTTGGCGCAGGGGCTGGAGCCGTATAAACAGGGGCTGGAGCCGAATATGATGTGGCCTCAAGACAGGTGCCATCAGATTGCTTTCTTGTGCCCGATGGGCAGCTCGCGGCAGGTGCAGGAGCAGAATAGACAGGCGCTGGTGCTGAATACACAGGCGCCGGAGCCACGTAAGATGTCGCCTCAAGACAGGTGCCGTCAGATTGCTTAGATGTCCCTGAAGGGCAATTTGCATATTCAGGAGCTGCTGGCGCACTATGAAGCTGGCTTACAATTGGCGCGAGTATTGGAGCTGGCGCTGCCGCGACTGAAACCGTACCTGCGGGTGCAGACAGACCTGCTGAAGAGAGCGGCGGCAATGTATTGCGAAGGCCAACGGGCTTAGCCATGATTGTATTTGTTGTTTCAAGACATGAGCCATTTTTAAGAAGCTTCATCCCAGCTGGGCAATCCGCATAGACGGAAGGTACCGGAAGTAGGACACGTGTGGCGCGAACGATAGGTCTTTGCTGAACGCGCGGCGCGACGCTCACCGTTCTCTGACGAACAGGTGGCGCAAGACGAACATTAGGGGCTGCAACGGTAATAGCCGGTGCTGGCGCCGTGAAGCCTGTTCTAGGTTGGGACACCATAACAGGACGCGCTGTTGGCTGCGCATAACGCGTCACTGGAATGACGGGTCCAGCGATATATTGACCTGAAGGCACATATGAGACGCCGCCGCGAGGGGGAAGACCGAGACCGCCGCCAATAATGCCAGCATTGCCAAAGTTTGGCGCGCCGTAGCGGCTCTTAAATCCAGTAGGGGCAAAACCGCCACCATTAAATCCAGCGGGCGCAAAACCGCCGCCGCCGTTAAAGCCTTGTTGGCCTTGGCCGCGATTTGCAAGGCCATAGCCCGCTAATCCGCCTAGAACGGCCCCAATGGCTGTGCCCTCTTGGCGTACGCCAGACCCCGCAAGATTTGAGCCAATAGCGCCGCCAATACCAGCGCCAACGCCAGTTGCGAGAAGACTATTGCCTGTAAAGCCAGGGTTAAATGAGCCTGCAAAGGGGTTGCCCGCGAAATTGCTGCGGCTATTGCCAAAGCCTACGCCGGCCAAACCGCCAAGGGCGGCTCCAATGGCTGTGCCTTCATCGCGATTGCCTGAACCTGCAAGGTTTGATCCTATAGCGCCGCCAATGCCTGCGCCGGCTAATCCACCCAGAACGGAATTATTGTCAAAGCCGCCAAAAAGTTGCGCTTGCGCTGTAGCTGGCATGGCTACCAAAGCTGCAATTGCAGCAGTTGTCATAAAATATTTCATCTTTGGCTCCTTCGCCGAATATTACCTATCAACCCGAATTAGGCGTTTCTCGCATGGTCAATGCAAATACTGGGCCAATGAGGAAATAATATCAGGCTATATTTCGAAGCACAAAAATACTCTCGCAAAAGGCGAGTGGTTTCAAATTATCAGTTTAAGGAATCTGAATGAAACAAAATAAAAAGCCCGGAGTGTCAAATCCGGGCTTTCTTAGTAAGTTTTACCAGCGTCTATCGTGACGCGCGGCTTTTTTAATGTAGCGTTTCTCGCGTTTGAGCTGTGCAATCTCATGCGCAATATAGTCTAGCTCTTGGGCGCGCTGATGACTATAGCGGCGGCGCTGCTTGCGGGTAAGCTTATCGCATCTGCGCTCGAGCTGCTCTATAGAACTGTTAATCCGTGAGAGCTCTTGATATCTATAGTCGCGTGAATGGTCCACATAAGCCACGCGCGTTGGCGTGTAAGTTGTGCTTACGGGCGGGCTATAGACGGGCTGCGTATAAACAGGCTCATTATAGACAGGGGCTGGGACCGTCGTTGCAATACGCGGTGATGTATAAACCGTGCGCGTCGAGCTTGTCTGCGGCTGCGTATAGACTGTGCCGCTCGTTTGCGGGTAGCCATGCGTCGTTACGGGAGCTGGCTGAGAGTAGACTTGACTATATGTCGTTGTCGCCGGCTGTGTGTAGCGTGTGGCCCGTTTTTGCGATTCACGATATTTATCGCAATCATTCTGGCCATCCGCAATGGCCGCGCCTGCAACGCCGCCCAGAACAGCGCCAAGCGCTGAACCTTCAGAGCGGGCGCCTCTCGCGGCCACTTGCGATCCAAATACGCCGCCTGCAACCGCGCCAATAAGGCCGCCTATGACTTGCTCATCGGTATTCGTACGGCAATCTTCATATGCGCGGGCGTAATCCACGGACGGCTGCGCGAAGGCAGGTGTCGTAAATGAGGCCGCAGCTAGAGCGGCGGCAGCGAGGGTCTTTTTAGCAGTAATATGTGCCATGATTTTTCTCCTGTCTTGGCTCTGGCCGGGAGAATGCCCGACCGTTAAAATAGGAGATAGCAAAGGGGCTCTGAACTTAATCTGAGATTGGCCTTCATAAACCGTTCATCTGAATTACGATGCGGTTAGGCGGGCCCTAGCGCGGGGCGCGTTTGGCTAAAATGCGTTGCAATGTTCTGCGGTGCATATTTAAGCGGCGGGCTGTTTCAGACACATTTTTTCCGCAAAGCTCATAGACACGTTGAATATGTTCCCAGCGCACCCGATCCGCTGACATAGGGTTCTCAGGCGGCTCTGGCGCTTCGCCTTTAGTGGCAAGCAAAGCCTTGCATACATCATCGGCATCGGCGGGCTTAGCTAGATAATCCACTGCGCCGCGTTTTACTGCTGAGACGGCGGTTGCGAGATTGCCATAGCCTGTGAGCATTACCATCTTACAGTCAGGGCGGGTTTCGTGAATTTTATCAATAACGTCCAGGCCATTCCCATCTTCAAGGCGCATATCTAAAACGGCAAAAGCAGGTGGTTTGGCTTGCGCGATGGCTTTGGCCTCGGTCACAGTCTCGACGAGCTGGACGGAGAAACCACGCTGTTCGAGCGCGCGCCCCAGCCTGTTCCGAAAAGGGCCATCATCGTCTAAAATCATCAGCGTATTGTCTGCGGGTATATTATAGTCAGTCATAATCGCCACTTATATAATTACTACATGCTGTAAATACTATAGCTGCGACGAATAAATTAAGCCAGAGAATTGGTGGCTTTAAGTAAATAGAACCGTATTCTTTCTGTCCCACTCAATATGGACCCGCGCGCCGCCTTCTGAACTGCGTCCAAATGTGGCTTTTCCGCCCGTTCGCTCAATCAAAGTTGTGGCAATGAAGACCCCCAGGCCCAGCCCTCCTGCAAGCTCGTCTATCTGCTTTGGTTTCTGGCGCCGACTGACATAGGGCTGGCCCAGACGCCCTAAAATTGTTGTGTCAAAGCCATTGCCATTATCTTCAATATCAATTGTCAGGATATCTTCCGTCCAGCGGCCCGTTAGCGTGACGGAGTCCTTGGCAAAATCTATCGCATTCTCAATGAAGTTTTTCAGTCCGTAAAGCAGCTCTGCTTGGCGGCGCAATGTGGGCTCATCACCGTCCCCTAATACGGATAAGGTAATATCCTTGCCATATGTAATGTAAGGTTCGGCGGCTTCTTCGAGCAGGTCTTCCAGTGAAAGTATATCGTGGATGGCATCCCCTTCATCCCCCCTCAAAGAGAGTTGTTCAAGGATGTCCCGGCAGCGCTGGGCTTGGGAGAGCATAAGGGCTGCATCGTCTCCTAAGGGGGTGCCGGGCTTGGTTTCACGGGTCATTTCTTTTGCGATAACCTGAATGGTGGCCAGTGGGGTGCCCAGCTCATGTGCAGCCGCGGCGGCCATCCCGCCAAGGGCGGCGAGTTTTTGTTCATGGGCGAGTACGGCTTCTGTTGCGGCTAAGGCATCTGACATGCGGCGCGATTCTTGCGTGACGCGCCACGCATATAGTGAAGTAAAGGCGCTGCCGACAATAATCGCTATCCAGACGCCAAGGCGAAATATGAAGGGCAGGGAAAACGCGCCCATGGGCTCCCATGGTAGGGGATGATGGTAAAATAAGAGCGCAAAGGACAAGGCCATAGCCAGCATACCCAGTGCAAAGAGCACTTTCTTATTTAGCGTTGTGGCGCTGGTCACGATAGGCGCCAGAAATAAAATCGCAAAGGGATTGCTCATCCCGCCTGTCAGCCAAAGAAGCAGAGCAAGTTGAAGCAAATCAAAGGCAAGCTGGAAGCCCGCTTCGCCGTCCCCCACGCGCCTATCCAGCTCCAAAGAGGTGCTAACAACAATATTAAAGAGGATACTTATGCCGACCACAGCCAGACAGGGCAGGATTGGATAATCAAATTTTAAAACATATGAGACGATTAAAAGCGCAAGGCATTGCCCCGCAATGGCCGCCCATCGCAAATAGACCAATGTATTGCGTTTAAGCTGTCCAGAGGTGCGGGCTGGTTTGCGCCCTGCGTCAACTGGCGGCTTGACGATTAGTGTTTCTGTGTCCATGTCGAGCGTGTTCATAATGTTGATATAGAAAGAAGCGCGCAAAGATGAAAGCGGTGATACAATTATTTACGGTTTTAGCCGTTTTAAGCCTTGCGCCTGCCTGCGGCGAAAAACCGGCTGCGCGTTCGGGAAAGACCGTGACCTCTGGCGAGGCGGCTATAGGCGGGGCGTTTAGTCTCGTAAATCATGACGGGGTGGCTGTTACCGATGAGCACTTCCATGATAAGCCGCAGCTTGTCTATTTTGGCTTTTCTTATTGCCCTGATGTGTGCCCGATTGCGCTACAAAAAATGGGCGCGGCGCAGGCTCTATTGGGAAAGCGTGGGCAAGATTTGAACTATCTTTTTATTAGCGTGGATCCCGAGCGTGACACGCCAGAGAGCTTAAAGCTCTACACATCCGCCAATGGCTTTCCCGAAGGATTGATGGGGCTGACAGGCTCGCAAGATCAAGTGGACGGGGCCAAAGCGGCCTTTAAAGTTTACGCACAAAAAGTTCCAACGCCTGATAGCGCGGCAGATTATACAGTCGATCATTCTGACATTATATATCTTATGAATAAAGACGGCTCCTTTGGGGAGTTCTTTACGGGCCGCTCAACGCCGGCTGAAATGGCCAAAGCCATTCGCGCGCGTCTTTAATAGACTTTACCTATTCTGGCCCTTTACCTGTTCTGACCGGGTACCCATTTAACATCTGTCTCGCCTTGGTCATTGCACCAGCGTCCTGCGACGAAGAGAAAGTCTGAGAGGCGGTTAAGGTAAGTCAAAGCATGGGGGTTCACATCAGCCTCTTGGCTTAGCGCGACGCAATTACGCTCGGCGCGGCGGCAGACGGTCCGCGCTTGATGCAGATAGGCTGCGGGCGGGCTGCCGCCCGGCAGTACAAAGCTAGTGAGCGGGGAGAGATCAGCATTTAGCGCATCAAGTTCAGTTTCCAGCCTCTCCGATTGCTCCGCCACCATGCGCAGGGCATATTCGCTATCGGCGTCTCCCTCTTTGGGCAGCGGCGTGGCAAGATCCGCGCCCAGATCAAACAGGTCATTTTGAATGCGAGCAAACATGGCGTCCAGCTTGCAGTTCTCAAGGTGCAGGCGGACAAGCCCTATAATGCTATTGGTTTCGTCAACATCGCCATAAGCGCAAACACGCGGGTCAGCTTTTGACAGGCGCGATCCATCGACAAGCCCCGTTGTGCCTTTATCGCCAGTGCGCGTGTAGATCTTATTGAGCTTTACCAATTAAGCGCCCTTGGTCTTAATATATAGAGTGAACATGAGCAGGCATACGGCACAAGCTTGCCCGACAACGCGCCGGCGCATCCATAGATTTGAGCGCGCGCGCGCCTCATCCGTTTTTCCGCCCATATTCTTGGCTCCCATAACAAGCGTGAATAAAACAAAGCCAAAGGCAAGGGCTGTCGCGGCATAAAGAATATATATCATAATTTTGCGTCCTTAGAGCCGAACCATAGCGCAATACGAGGGGGGATTAAAGCTAATAGGGGGGATTGCGACAATAGCGCCGTAAAAAAGCGGTTCATCCACAACTTCTTCGCTTTGGGTGCTGGCGCGCTTGGTGGGAGAAACTATGTTGCCTCAGTACTCTACCTCATGCCTTAAGAAGGACTTATTATGTTGTCTGATTCCGATCGCGCTGACCAGCTAGGCCAAGCGACCCGCGAAAAGCTAAAGCAGTTTATTGCGCGTATTGAGCGCCTCGAAGCTGAGAAAGCGGAACTTGCCGCTGATATTCGCGAGGTTTATGGCGAGGTGAAAACTTTTGGGCTGGATACCAAAATCATCCGCAAGGTTATATCCCTGCGCAAGCAAGAGCCGGGCGAGCGCGCCGAGCAAGAAGCCTTACTTGATATGTATATGGAGGTAGTTGAAGATTAAGAGAAAAATATGTTCTCTTTTTGTTCCGTTCGTGCTACAGGCATGACATGTCCGATTCTTATGATAAACTCCAATGGCAGGCTGAGCAGCTTGCGCGAGATAATGCCCTCGAAAAACAGCGCGATAAAGAGCGCAAAACGCGCGAGCGCGCGGCGCGCAATGCTAAGCGTAAATTAGAGCGTCTGCGCAGAGCGTTGAGCGAAAATGGCGAAATTACAGATTTTGAAGATGAATTTGGCGAGAGCGTTGTCGAGCGCCTTGATAAATTCGGCTCGGCTTTTAATGATTTGGAGAAGGGCCGTCCGGGTGATGCGCTTAGCTTTGCGCAAAAACGTGTCCTGGCCTCTATGAATAAAAAGGTCAAAGACCTTAAAAAGGCCCCTAAAGATGATGGAAGCGCTGATGAATATGAACGCACAGCCGATCGCTGGAAAAATAAACCGTCCTCGTCTTTTAAATCTAAAGGCGGCTTTAAATCCAAATCTAAGTCAAAGTTCACCCCCCGCGTGCGTCATCTCGAAGATGATATGATGGCGCCGTCGGCCCCGCCAAAATTATTTGAGGCCTTGCCTGATATACCTAATTATACGCCGCCTCCCAAAAAGCCTTTTCTGCGTATTGTCAGTTCTGACTAGGTGAAGGCCGAGGGTTAAAAGCGCATATTGAGCCGGAGTTTTACACCAGTTTCGTCAGGCAAGTTCTGTGACGTCAAAGCACTCATAGACCTCGCGTGGCATTTCTCTTTGTAGACATATTCAACACCGAGGCTGGCGGCGTCAGTAATTTGGCGCTCCATGCCAAGGCTTTTGATAGATTTAGAACTTGCGGCGCAGGGGTGCTTTTTGCGCTGGATAGGCACATCTTCTGCAATATTGACAAGTTTGTCTGTGAACTCAATATGTTTATAGTCTATGGGCTTATCGAGTTTTATCAAAGCCTCTGTTTCCTCAATAGCGGGGCTAAGGTCTATGGAAGGAATATCCTTAAGGGGCCTAGGCGCGGCCACGAAGTGCGGCTGCGCAGGCTCTGAACGAGGTATTGGGGCCCTTTGGTAAAGATTGCCAAATGCGTGCAGAGAAAGTCGGCCCAAACGCCCCGCTTGATAATAAGTCACTCTTTCAGGCTTTAGCTTTGGCGCAGGTGCCAGGCCCAAATTCACGGCATATGTAGCATCATTGAGGCCATCATAATTGCGCAGCGCATATCCACTCGTCAAAACGAGCATAAGGGCCAGCGCGGCGACATTAAGATGTTTCATAATGCCGCCAGTTTTTAGGCAGATTTGACGCTATCTACGTCAAGCTCATGCTCACGGACTTTGCGGTAAAGCGTTGAGCGGCCAATACCAAGCCGGCGGGCGACCTCGCTCATATGCCCTGAGTAGTTCTCAATGGCAAATTGAATAAGATCACGCTCAATATCTTCTAAGCTACGAAGATGTCCTTCGCGGTCAAGGAAGGTGACGGCCTCATCTGTGGCTGCGCTCGCATCTACCAGCGCGTTAAGCGGGTTTTCCATTTGGTTCGGCATTGCTGGGGCAAGGCCTGAGATTTGCGGAAAGTCATGCGGGGCAAGCTCATGCCCATCAGAAAGGATCATAGCGCGGAAAATCGTGTTCTCTAGCTGGCGCACATTACCTTTCCACTCAAAGGCTTTAAGCAGCTCAATCGTTTCGGGTTTCGCGCCTATAACATTCATCTGTTCCTGCGCGTTAAAACGCTTGATGAAATGATCTAAAAGGGCAGGGATGTCTTCGCGGCGTTCACGCAGCGGCGGAACAGCAATAGGGAAAACATTGAGGCGATAATAAAGGTCTTCTCGGAATGTTCCAGCCTTTACAGCCTCGGCGAGGTCACGGTTGGTGGCGGAGACAATGCGTACATCGACAGGCACGGTGCGTTTTGATCCGATGGGGTCAACTTCACCTTCTTGCAGAACCCGTAAAAGCTTGACCTGCATTTCAAGGGGAAGCTCACCGACTTCGTCCAGAAAAAGTGTGCCTGTATGGGCTTCTTGGAATTTTCCAAGATGTTTTGCATTCGCGCCTGTAAAGGAGCCTTTTTCATGGCCAAAGAGTATGCTCTCAACAAGGTTCTCAGCAATGGCGCCGCAATTGACCGTAATGAACGGCTTGTCAGAACGCTCCGAGGCGCCTTGGATGGCGCGCGCAATAACTTCTTTACCCACGCCGCTCTCGCCCGTGATGAGAATCGGAATATTGGCCTTGGCCCCGCGTTCACCCATCGCCACAACAGGGCGCATAGAGCCGGCATTGCCAATAAGATCTTTAAAGGTCAGCCCGCCATTGGTCGTTTTCTTAAGGCGCTTAACTTCGCCAACAAGGGTGTTCACTTCGAGGGCATTGCGAATAGAGACAATGATGCGTTCAGGGGAGGCGGGTTTAACCACGAAATCTCGCGCGCCCATCTGCATTGCTTTGACTACAGTATCAATCGAGCCCTTACCCGTAAGAACAATAACAGGAAGGTCAGGCCTCTTTGCCTTGAGTTCTTCCAGGGTTTCCATGCCGCCGCGGCCAGGCATAACAAGGTCAAGCATCATGACATGGATATTGGCCCCATCAGGGCTCAGGGCCATATCAAGGGCTGTATCGCCATTATCGGCTTGCAGAGTTGAAAATCCGCTCTTTTCGATGACAGCCTGTAATAGCCGGCGCTGAGTCGGGTCATCATCAACGATAAGAACTGTTTTGCCCATAATATCCACCTATACCAACCGGTTGGTCCCGGCCCTATGCGTTGCAATATGGGACAAAAAGGTGAAAAGCGGGTTAGGGAACAGGGTTAAAATAATGTGAGTCTGGTAAAATTGCCTGCTATCACCTGTGAGTATAACTAGCTATTTTTGTTACCGCCAGAGCCTCTAGCCTATTGAACCGCGCTGCCGTGCATGATAATGACCGACGATATTTTGAGCTGAATTGTCAATGATAGGAAGAAAAATGGGATCAGAGTCTTCAAACTACGTTCGCGGTAACATGGACGTTGAAGAGCATAAGCACACCTTTGGGGGCTTTATGGGCCTTACGAAATATGGTGGTGCCGCTGTTGCCTTGACCGTACTATACCCTACGCTCGTCTTTGGCACGCCTCTGTCATGGTTGGCAGCGCTCATTACAACATTGCTTGTGGGCATCGTGGTCGCTATCGGCCTTAAACTCAAAGGCGGCTGGTATGCTGGCATGATAGCAATGGCTGTGCCTGTTGCAATTGCAAGCGCTATATTGGCGGCCCTAAATAATTAGGATAAATCCTTGAAAATTTCTGTACTAAATGATGCGGGCGGCGATGAAGCTCGCGTGAGTGCAACACCTGACTCTGTTAAGGGTTATGTTGCCTCTGGACATGCTGTTAGCGTTGTAAAAAACGCTGGAGCAGACGCTAATTTTTCTGATGCGGATTATAAAGCTGTAGGGGCAAAAATTGTAGCCTCAAATACAGCTGCGGCTAAAACCGCAGATCTGGTGATGTCGATTACAGGCCAAGACGCGAAACTCGTGACTGGCATGAAAAAAGGCGCAGGCATTACAGGCCTGATGAACCCGACTGATAATCCAAAATATGCCCAAGCCTGTGCGAAAGCAGGCGTTACGGCCTATGCTTTAGAATACATCCCGCGCATTTCGCGGGCGCAAAGCATGGATGTGCTCTCTTCACAGTCTAACCTATCTGGTTACCGCGCGGTTGTTGAAGGCGCAGGCATTTATGGCCGCGCTATGCCAATGATGATGACAGCGGCGGGCACAGTCGCTCCAGCCAAATGCTTTATCATGGGTGTTGGCGTTGCAGGCTTGCAAGCGATTGCGACAGCACGGCGCCTTGGCGCTGTCACCACGGCGACAGATGTGCGTCCTGCCACTAAAGAACAAGTGGCATCACTTGGCGCGAAATTTATCGCGGTTGAAAATGAAGAGTTCAAAGCGGCTGAAACGGCTGGCGGTTATGCCAAGCAAATGAGCGCAGAATATCAAGCGCTTCAAGCTGAGCTGACAGCCACGCATATCGCCAAGCAAGACATTGTCATTACAACAGCACTTATTCCCGGACGCAAAGCGCCTATCTTGGTAACGAAGAAAATGCTGGACACGATGCGTCCAGGGTCTGTCTTGGTTGACCTTGCGGTTGAGCGCGGCGGTAATGTCGAAGGCGCCAAAGCAGGCGAGATTGTCACGACAAAGAACGGCGTGAGAATTGTTGGCCTACTTAACTGGCCGAGCCGTATGGCGTCTGATGCGTCTAATATGTTCGCGCGGAACCTTAAAAACTTCCTACCACTCGTAACGGCTGAAGACGGCTCTTATGCGCCGGATTGGGACGATGAAATTATCCAAGGATGCACGCTGACGAAAGACGGCGAAGTTGTCCATGAAAGATTGAAGGGCTAAGATCATGACGATAGCACTTATTATGGCAGGCGGGGCCGCAGTGTCTCCAATTGTATTTCAACTAACGATTTTCGTTTTGGCGATTTTTGTTGGATATTATGTGGTGTGGTCAGTGACCCCTGCGCTTCACACGCCTTTGATGGCTGTAACCAATGCGATTTCTTCTGTGATTATCGTAGGCGCAATTGTCGCCGTGGCCGCAGGCACACAGGGCGGCTCAGCGCTCTCCACATGGACGGGTGTATTGGCCGTAGCCCTTTGCGCCGTAAACATTTTTGGCGGCTTTCTGGTCACCCAGCGTATGCTTGCCATGTATAAAAAGAAGGCGAAGTAATCATGCCTCAATTATCTGCTAATTTTGCAGCTGTTCTCTACACAGTTTCAGCTGTTCTCTTTATCTTGGCCCTACGCGGGCTTTCATCGCCAGAAACCTCGCGCCGCGGGAATGTTTTTGGTATGGTCGGTATCGCCATTGCGATAGTTACCACTGTTCTTGTGGCTGGTCTTGGCGGCCAAGGCCTTCTCCTTGCTGGCGGCGGTCTTGCTGTTGGCGGTGTTTTTGGCGCGCTTATCGCTAAGAAAATCCCAATGACAGATATGCCTCAGCTTGTGGCTGCTTTTCACTCACTCGTGGGTCTTGCGGCGGTGCTCGTGGCTGTTGCGGCCTTCTTTAGCCCTGAAAGCTTCGGTATTGGCAAAGTTGGAAGCATTAAAGCGGCGAGCTTGCTCGAACTTGCGCTCGGCGCAGCGATTGGCGCGATTACATTCTCTGGTTCTGTTATTGCCTTTGCGAAGCTAAACGGCAATATGTCAGGTGCGCCTATCATGCTGCCGGCTCGTCACTTCATTAACATGGCGCTGGCCATCGCCATCGGCGTTGTCATCTTCTTGATGATGCAGTCAGGCGGCGCGGATACGCATCTTATGTGGGTCTTGTTGGCGCTAACATTTGTTATCGGCTTCTTGCTTATCATCCCGATTGGCGGCGCGGATATGCCCGTTGTTGTGTCTATGCTGAACTCATATTCAGGTTGGGCAGCGGCAGCGTTGGGCTTCACGCTTGGTAATCTTGCCCTTATCGTGACAGGGGCCTTGGTGGGCTCATCAGGCGCTATCCTGTCTTACATCATGTGTAAGGCGATGAACCGTAGCTTTATCTCTGTTATCCTTGGCGGCTTTGGCGCTGACGGCGCAGCGGCAGCTGCGGGAGATAAAGAGCAGCGTCCTGTTAAGCGCGGCTCTGCTGAAGATGCAGCCTTCATCATGAAGAATGCGTCTAAAGTCATCATCGTTCCGGGTTACGGTCTTGCCGTGGCGCAGGCGCAGCACGCTGTGCGCGAAATGGCTGATAAGCTTAAAGAAGAAGGCGTAGAAGTTGTCTACGCTATCCATCCCGTTGCGGGCCGGATGCCGGGCCATATGAACGTGCTCTTGGCTGAAGCTAACGTGCCTTATGATGAGGTCTTTGAACTTGAAGATATTAACTCCGAGTTTGCGAATGCAGATGTGGCCTTTGTGATTGGTGCGAATGACGTGACCAACCCAGCGGCGAAAACAGATCCGCAAAGCCCGATTGCTGGTATGCCAATTCTAGATGTTGATAAAGCGGCCACAGTGCTCTTTGTTAAGCGCTCACTCTCTCCGGGTTATGCGGGGATTGACAATGATCTCTTCTATGAGGACCGCACGATGATGCTCCTCTCAGACGCCAAGAAATTGGTCGAAGAGGTTATTAAATCACTCTAATATTATAGGGCTGGAACGAAAGTTTCAGCCCTTTTTATTTACGGCTATCTTGTAGATATATCTGCGCTTTGCTTTCCCTTTCTCAAAAATTTACCATCTGTAAACTATAGTTCTTTGACGTTCTTTTAACTTGTCGTGATAAATGATGTATATATAGGGAAGCATAAATATGGCCGTGGGATATATTTTATCACCACCCAAATTGGGGACAATGGTTAAAACAATCAGCATAGCCATGCTGTCTGCAAGCGCTATTGTGCCGTCAACTGTTTCGGCGAGCATTATCGATAAACCCTACTTCAAAGCGAGCTCTATTGTGATCGTTTTTGGGGCTGATGATTTTGAAGAAAATGGCGGTGTTGCCCCTGTGGTCTATGATTTTTACCTGCTTGATGATGCGACGCCCGATACCGAAGCGCTTGACCTTATTGGCGTGGATGGGCGCACAATTAACTACATTACGCAGCAGTATAATCCAATCCAAAGCGGCACGGCCTCAGGGTGGGAATTTCAAGTTAATGACCCGGTATCAGGCGGCGTTTTTAATAGCACCGCGCCGCACCAAACACTTGATGCTGATGATTCATATACCGCCTTTGGTTTGGATAATGATACGGATATAGATCTATTGGGTGGTGGACAGCGGGCGTCCCGCTTTTTTGTTGCTTCCAACACAGCTTTTGATATTTACGCTCATGCAACGAACCTCGTTGCATCAGGTGACTTCTCTACGCTGGACTATACCAATATCCGCTACCGCCTGCGCTATCAGGTTAACGGCGGCGGGGGCGTAAACCGCTGGGGGAATAGTGCGCAGGATCCTGCTATAGGCGGATTAGGCGTCATTCTTGGTCAACAGCCTGGGCCATTGTTTACGCTTGATGACATTTCTGCGGGCCCGACAAAGGTCTTTGATGGCGGTCAGCGGACTGCGGCCTCAGACGGATCTATTATGTCTCATGCCGTAAGTTTCCAGTCTCGCTATAATCTGCGCGGTGCGGCTTTTGGCAGCAATGGCTATGACTTCTCATTGGGGACTGGTTCTATCAGCGCAGATATCGTTTACACAATTTATACGCCTTAGCCGCGCGTTAACGCGCTAGCCAAACGCATCGTAATGATGGGTAATCGCAACTGTGATTTGGCGGGTTAAGTCACGTGCACGTTCTAGAGGCTTAATCACCGTATCAGAGATATGGGCGTAACCGCCAACAGGCACAGGGGGCATGCTACCCTTTTCTTGCAATTTCTCTGTCCATTCCAGAGCAGCGCGGCTGGCCGGATAGCGCTGTTGCAAGTCTGAGATAATACTGTCGATCTGGAAGGTCTGTAGCTTCTGCAGGACGTTCATTTGCGATGTGCCTTCCTCACCATAAGCCGGCAGCTCGGTCACGATAATCATCATCTTCATGATAACAGCCAAGCGTAGAGCATGGAGAATTTGCAGGGTCTCAATATTGTCGAACTTTATGCCTTCATTACCCGACTCAAAGAAGCGTACAGAATCATAGACATCCATACGGATCATATTCGCTAGGTCCATGATGGTAGAGCGCCAAGGCGAATTCGTCAGAGTTCCAGCAACGGTCAGGCTTTTATCGGCTAAGCGCGGCTCATTACCTGAAAGCGCGCGGGAAATCCAAAATCCCGGATCAAAGAGGCGGCCATAGGCGGTCAGGATAGACAGGTTAGAGCGCTGCATAGAGCGCACAACGAGCGTAAAGATAGACTTCGCCCGCGCTGAGTTTTTAAAGTGGACCTCAAATTTTTCAGGGTCAATCGCGGCCGCGCGGCCTACACCGTAAAAGATATTCGCGGGCACGCCAAATTGCTGCAAAATCGCATTATGCGGAATGGCGCGTAATTGGCGGGGATTGAACATCTCAGCCCCCGCCGCGTTCTTAGCGCGCTTGGCAGCGCGTGAGCCCGTTGGGATAAGCAGGTTTTGTCCAAAGCCGCCGAGCAAGCTGACATAGTTTTGGTCGTTATAAAGGCTATCTTGCTCGGACGCGATGGTACGAAAAACATCCCATGAAAAATCATTATCCGTATAGAATACGTCATTTTCGGCTTCAGACTTGTCAGCGTATCGCGCTTCGATAAGCGAGCCGACTGTTGCGCGTGCAAGTTCTGGCGTTTGGAACCACATGAACCCGTCTCCGCCTTGGAAACTTGTTTCGTGGCAAAGCGGCAGGTCTTGCTTCTCAAAGCGGTTGACCGCCCAGGGGCTCATGACGTAATTTACGCGCTCTTGAACCGTACCGGGATGACCTCCGCGGCCAAGGCCTTCCCCATGTGTATTAAAGACCAGCGAAACCGTGTCCTGCATATCATATTTGGCCATTTCCGCGGCAAAGTGAGATTGGAGGCGCTCAATCGCTAGAGTGGCAGGGATTTGACCCATAAAGCGGCCCGCATCGGAAAAACCGGTTTGAATCGCGAAGACACCGCGTGCTTTCACATAGTCACGATAAACCTCATTGCCGAGCATTTTGCCAATGATACGTCCGCCATTATTCAGCGCTGCGGCCGTTTCAAATAGGGGCGAAATATCCAAGACTTTTTCAAGGCCATAACGGCGCGCAAGATAGAGCATGGCCAGAGGCGTTAAGCTGTCCTCGCATTCAGCAATAAGCAGGCGGATAGGTGTCTTGTCATCAATATATTTATGGATGTGCGCGGTTAAAATCATTTTCTCATGCGCGGTTGATTTTTCCAGCGCGAGAGAGGCAAAGTTAACGGGTTTTGGCTTCACATTCTTCGTCAGCTTAGAGGCGCGTTCAAGCAATGTGCGGTTATCGGCGGACTTATCCTTGATGCCAAAGACAGCCTTGACGCCAGAGACGACATGGCGGTTATTGAGGCGGAAGTGAATCCGTGCCGTGCCTAGGCCAAAGCCGGTCATAAGAGCGCGCAGGCAGATAAGCTCTTTTTTAAGCGCATCGGTTTGCGCGCCGCTAATGGCCTTACCTAGCAAAGGCATGGCGGGGTCAAGATTTAAGAAACGGCGGGTTGAGGTGCGCGTGAGGTTGTTGGCAGCAGCCACCAGATTTTCAGGCTCAGTAATATCTTCTTCAAATAAGGTCAGATCGCGCTCAGCGCTTTCATGGGCATTTGCGAGCTTTTCTGTCAGCTTCTTCAGCGCAGATTGGCCTTTTGAATCCAGCTTGGCGCCGCTTTGCAATTTGGCGGCGGCGCGGTGATACCGGCTGAGCTGGTCGCGCTTTTCTTGCAAGCGCAGGCGGAGTGCATCGCCCCATGTAATATCGGTACGTCCGTCAATGTCGTAACCGACCCAGCTATAAGCATCAACGAGATGGGGGGTGACTTTCGTCCATTTTTCAGGGAAGTTCTTTTTGGCGACGTCCAGAATTTTAGCATTGATATCCGTAATAGCGCTTTGGATACGCGTGAGGGCATCCTGCGCATCTGCGTGCTCTTCCTGCAGCGTCGGGGCGCGCTTGGGCAGGTAGGGATAGCTTTTAAGCTGCTTGACCTGCTTAGCATAACCGCCTTCCTCATTGGTGGCGATTTCGCCTAGACATTGGCGAATATCCCGCGAGAGCGAGAAAGTAGGGTGCGCGGTGAGTACAATCCCAAGGCCGGGATGCTCGGCCCATGATTTAAAGGCTTTAAAGCCCTTTTTGGCCTCTCGGCTCGCAATATCCGTAATTACTTTATTCATCGCTCGCAAAGAACGCAAATTTGCACGCTCGCGCAAACGGCGCGCACGCGCTATCGCAGCCTTATCAGAGATAGACTTAATTAGTGCTTCAATATCTCGAAACGCGAAGTCACGCTCTTCCACAGATTTTGAAATATCATAGGCCAAAAGCTTCACAGGATTAGATTGCGGGTCTGAAGCAATCTTATCCTGATGGGCACGTAATTGGTCTTGAAGGCTTTTATGTAGCTCTTTGGCCGTTGGAAGGCGGGCGATAGGACTGTCTCCTAGATAAATTTAGCCATGGCCCGAGCTGTGTCGAGCATACGGTTTGAGAAACCCCACTCATTGTCATACCAGCTCAGCACGCGGACAAGCGAGCCGTCAACGATGACAGTTTCGCCGGTCACGAGGCTTGATGAATGTGGGTCGTGATTAAAATCAATAGAAACAACCTTATCGTCAATAACTTGCAACACGCCTTTAAGCGGGCCATTAGCAGCTGCATGGAAGGCGGCGTTGATTTCGTCAACAGTGGCTGATTTTGCCGTATTAACAGTGAGGTCGACAACTGAGACATTTGGCGTTGGAACGCGAATGGCTTTGCCGTCTAATTTGCCCTTAAGCTCAGGCAGCACAAGGCCGATGGCTTTGGCCGCGCCTGTGCTTGTCGGTATCATTGATAAGGCCGCCGCGCGGCCGCGATTATAATCTTTTCTATGGATAGTATCCAGCGTTGGCTGATCGCCTGTATAGGCGTGGACAGTTGTCATAAAGCCGTTTTCAATACCGAGCATATCGTTCAAAACTTTGGCAACAGGGGCAAGGGCATTGGTAGTGCAAGAGCCGTTAGAAATAACAATATCATCTTTTGTGAGTGTGCTATCATTCACGCCATAAACGATCGTATTATCAGCATTGGCCCCTGGCGCAGAAATCAAAACGCGTTTCGCGCCAGCATCCAAATGCTTAGCCGCGGTGTCGCGTGCTGTGAAGATACCCGTACATTCCATAACGATATCAACATCATTATCCGCCCAGTTTTGATCCTCAAGATTACGCACAGCGGTCACTTGTATCGGGCCTTGGCCGATATCGAGTGTCGTATCTGTTGCCGTAACTTTTTGCCCAAAGCGGCCATGAACTGAGTCATATTTTAAAAGATGCGCTAGATTATCAGTTGAAGACAAATCATTGATGGCAACCACTTGCAAATCATCACGTCCACTTTCAGAGATAGCGCGCAATACATTGCGTCCGATACGGCCAAATCCATTAATAGCTATTTTAGTAGTCACAAAACATTCCTTTACTTTGACAACGCTGTCACGGGTGCTTCAATATGGGTAATTTACATATAAAGCAATTCTTAATTTTCGCGAGTCTTTAGCGCTCAAAAAATTACTTTTGAGAAAAATAATCAGCTTTTAACTCGATTGTCTTTATAATATTAGTCTCACTAATACTGGCCTTTGCCGCAAAAGGTCTTAGAATAGATTTATGAAGCACAAAATAGCAATAATTGGGGCGGGTATGGCGGGATTAACGGCCGCTAATCAGCTAAAACACCAGAGTAAGGTCACCCTTTTTGATAAATCACGCGGCATGGGCGGACGTATGTCAACGCGATACGCAGAGCCTTATGAGTTTGATCATGGCGCTCAATATTTTACATGTAAAACAAACAAGTTTCGCGGTGCCGTTTTAGAGGCTATTTCAGCGGGTCACGCCGCGCCATGGATGGGCCGTGCCCGCTATTTGAAAGAGGATGGCCTGGTCCAAGATACGGGAGCAGATCGTTTTGTCTCCATCCCGCGCATGAATAGCTGGGCGAAAGCTATGGGCGAAAACCTTGATATAAGGTTGGACGCAAAAATTGTGAAAATAGGAAGGGACGACGCGCATTGGGTACTAAGCTTCGAAGGCGGCGCACGCGAGGGCGGATTCACCCATGTCATTTTAGCCGTCCCAGCCCCGCAAGCCATTGCGCTTTTGCCGGCCAATGCGCGCGAGTTTTCAAGAGCCCATGCCGCCAAGATGCGCGCCTGTTTTGCTTTGATGGTTGGGCTGGAAAGCTTGCCCGATTTGGGCTGGGAAACGCTGCGTAGTCATTACCCACAAGCCGCATGGATAGCCGTCAATAGCGCCAAGCCAGGCCGGCCTGATGGGAGCGCGCCGTGCCTCGTCATCCATAGCGGTCCTGACTGGTCCGATGCATATGCTGAAGCAAGCCGCGATTGGGTGCAGGCGCAGATGGAGGCGGCAAGCTCGAAATTATGCGGGATAGATATTTCTGCCGCGCCGCACCGCGTGCTCCACCGTTGGCTTTACGCCTCTGGGGGGCTTGAAAGTGAAAGCGCAGCTGCGCCTTACGATCCCATGATGAAAATAGGGCTGTGCGGGGATTGGCTAAAGGGCGGGCGCGTTGAAGGCGCCTATCTGTCTGGGGTTGAGACCGCCGAGGCGGTACTCAAAAATTTATAGATTTATTGTCTCTAGAAACGTGTTGAGACGGAGACGCGTAAATTACGGCCGGGAAGCGGGACTTCATCCTTTAAGAATGACGTATGCTGACGCACATCAACATCAAAGACATTAAGTGCTGAAACACGCACAGAGATGTCCCGCTCAGCAAAATCTGGACGCCATGTAGCAAAGAGATTGACCTGCGTAGACGAGTCTGTCGGGAGCTCAAATGACGCGACTTTATTTTGCTCGGCAAGATAGTCGAGTTCTGCACGGAAGTTAAAGGCGTCGCTATCGGCTTCAAGGCCCGCAAGAATGCTCAGAGGCGGAATGCGGGGCATATCACCTGAGGTGCCTTTAGAGCGGACATATTCAGCCAGCGCATCGGCTGAAATATCAAAGCCTTTAAAGCGTGTAAGCTGAGCGCCGCCCTGAACTTCAAATCCTTTAAAGCTGGCATCTTCGCCAACAAATTGAAAAACAGGAAGCCCGTCTTCCTCATCGCCAGTTTCTTGCCCGAAAATATAGCCGTCATAGTCGGTATAGAAGGCATTAATCGTCAAAAAATGTTGTTCATCGCGATAGCGCAGCGCAAGCTCTGCGCCTGTGGCCGTTTCTTCATTCAGGTCAATATCGCCAAGTTCAAATTGCCCTGTGGCGAGATGAGGCCCATCTGAAAATAGCTCCTCAGATGTTGGCGCGCGCTCAGTCCTATAGACCGTACCGCCTAATCTGAAACTCTCTGTCAGGTGAATATCCCCGCCTGCAGAAATGCTAAACAGGTTAAAGCTTCGGCCTATATTCGTCTCTGGGCTATCGATGTGTGAATCTTCAAAACGGGCTGCCCCCTCAAGATGGATATCGCCCATATCAAACTCTTGGAACGTATATGCACCGATCTGTTCGGTCTCAGTGGCCGGTACAAAGGCTTCTTCGCCAATCGCTGAAAAATCACGATTGCGAATTTGAAGACCCCAAGCCCCGTTCCAGTTATCACGCTCAACTTGAATGGCTTCTAGGCGGGCCTCATAACCTTTATTGGCAAAGATAGTTCCAACTTCGCCAGGCCCTTCAAACTCAGTATGCTCATAATCTGCAAAACCGCCAAAAAATTGAATGCGGGAGAATAGCTGTCCATCCAAATCAAGCGCGCCGTTTACATCAACGCGGATTTGATCAAGATCGATTGTGACGGCTTCTTCTTCATCATGTTCTTCGCCTTCTTCTTCTTCTTCTTCGCCTTCCTCATGACCGCCTTCTTCTTCATGACCGCCGGGAACGCCATAATTGGAGTCAAATTTGTGGACGGCAAAGCCAAGGTAGCCGCGCTCACCAACATAAGATAATCCGCCTGTAAATGAGGTTGTTTCCGTGGCGGAGTTTTCAAGCGTGCCGAAGACTTCTTCTTCCTCTTCATGTGCCTCGCCATCTTCCTCTTCTGCCTCTTCGGCTTCTTCAAGGGCGCGCAGAGCAGCACTCTCGGCAAAGCCCGGAATGTCGTAATCTTGGGTTTCTTTAAAGCTACCATCAATATGGGCCACGAAATTGCCAAGGCCGAAATCAAAAGCGCCAGAGGCTTCAACGCCCTCATCAACGCTGCTTGCGCCAATTCGCGCCGCACCGTCAAAACCATCCTCTAGCTGTTCTGACGGGATACGACCGTCGATGACATTGACAATGCCGCCAGAGCCAGAGGAGCCATAACGCAGGAGCGAGGCGCCGCGCAACACTTCAATACGCTCGGCTTGGGCTGTTTCCGCGGCAACCGCATGATCAGGGGAGGCAGAGCTGGCATCAATAGAGCCAATGCCATTGGTGAGTACGCGCACGCGATCCCCGCCTTGGCCGCGAATAATCGGCCGTGACGCGCCTGCGCCAAAGAATGTCGAAGACACGCCTGGCTCGGCTTTAAGGGTCTCGCCAATCGTGCTGGCAAGGCGTTGTTGTAACTCATCGCCGGTCAGCACTGAGACGCCGGTAATGGCCTCGTCAATGCTGCGGATAAGCGGTGAACCCGTGACGATAATTTCGTCATCTTGGTAATTGGATTGAGCAACAGCTGGGGCTGCTAATAGCGTGCTCAATGATGCGCCCATTAGGGCGCGGTGTATAAATGTCGACATGGTCGGGCCTTATAAAGTGATAAGTGAATTTGTTCTCACGAGAGGAGTGAAGGGGTTTGTTTCTGTTAAAGAGGGGCGCGCTTTAAACGGGAGGTGCACGCGGGGGCGGCACGTAAGCCGGGGCTTGCTTAGCAGCCTCACTCTGCGCAGTTGCGCCATAGCGCGCGGGCGCGCATATATAGAGAGCAGGCTTTACAGATGGCGAAGGCAGGCGTGTAATCTGCTCATCGCTGGAGACGATAAGCTCGCAAACTACACATTCATGCTCATGCGGCTCTTCCATATGTTCAACAGCATGGGCAGCCGAAAAGCTTTGCAAGCCTATAAATAAGAGCAGGCAAAAGGCAATAATGCTATGATATAACAGTTTTATTCTCACAAAACGTGATATAGTAACACCATTATGCCTTGGTCAAGCAAATAAAGATTCTATTTTTTTTTAAACAATGGTGGGATGTTTTCTAGAGAATGGCGGGGTCGACAGCCTTTTCAACTACTTTTTTGACCGTCAAGCCTTGGACGATAATTGAGAAGACAACAACGCAATAGGTCGCTGTCAGGATAAGTGGCTTATACTCATTGTCTGGTAGGGAGAGCGCCAGAGCAACAGAAATGCCGCCGCGAACCCCGCCCCATGTGAGCACAGGGATTGCACCTTTGGTGAAGTTCTTAAAGGTACCAATAATCTTCATAGGCGCTGAGACGGCGCAAAGTCGAGCCAATAAAACAAGCGGGATCGCAATAAGGCCCGCAAAGGCATATTGCGGGACAAGCCCAAGGACTAAGAGCTCAAGGCCAATGAGAAGGAAGAGGACTGAATTTAAAATCTCGTCAATCATCTCCCAAAACCCAAAGAGATAATCTTTCGTATGTTCGCTCATGGCTTCGGCCGCGCCTTTATTGCCTATCATCAACCCCGCGATCACGACGGCGATTGGGCCAGAGAGATGGTGGCCGAGTATTTCTATGCGCTGGGCCAAAGCATAAGTGCCCGCTACGAGGGCCAGCGTGATTAAAACTTCAATGGCGTGCTCATCAATTCTGGCCATCATTTTATAGCATAGCCATCCTGCTGCTAGTCCCAAAACAGCGCCGCCCAGCGCGTCGACGATGAAGAGCTCTGCAACGCTAAATACGGTGATAGGGGCATGACCGCCTGCCGCCCCAACAGGGCCTGCGAGCATAAATGTCTGTGTCCAAGCATGATCGCCCGAGTTGCCAACGGCTATCGCGACCATAATGGTGAAAACAACAACGCCAACGCCGTCATTAAACAGGCTCTCACCTGCGATTTTAGCTTCAAGGCTTTTAGGCATCTTCACGCTTTTAAGAATAGACAGAACAGCGACAGGGTCTGTTGGACTTATAAGGGAGCCAAAAACCAAGGCCCAGATGAATGGCAGATCTGCACCAAAGATTTTCGCAATATAATAAAAGCCCGTTCCGACAATAAAGGTCGAGAGGATAACGCCAAAAGTGGCCATGGAGCCAATGGCCCATTTGGCATCGCGTATCTTGTTTAAATCGACATGGAGCGCGCCTGCAAAAAGCAAAAAGCCCAGCATGCCTTTCATCAAAGTCTCATTAAAATCAATCTGCCCCAAGGCGCTTTGCAGCGTGTCAGTCAGCCCTATAGATGGAAAGAGCAGCTCCAAGCCCAGCAGGCCGAAAGAGGTAAAGAGCGCCATCACCAAAAGACCAATCGTATGAGGCAGTTTAAAATAGGCCCGATTGAGCCATGACAGAATGGCAGAGAGAACAAGTAAAAGGGCGGCGATTTCAAATAAACTTAACATGCAGCCCCCATAGCGGGAGTCGCAAGCGAAGTCAGCACAAATCTAACCTGTCTTTTCAGGACGGTTGATTAGCCTTATGAGGGGTCTTTTATAACGCATAGCAGGTCTTTGGCTTCGACAACTTGCCCCACTTTTGTTGGGATTCGTTCGATAACTCCGCTTCTATCCGCTGGTATAGCCGTCTGCATTTTCATCGCTTCAAGCACAAGAATGGTTTGGCCGGCCTCAACTATTTCGCCGACACTGACCTCAATTGAGGAGACGAGGCCCGGCATAGGCGCTGCTACATGGTTTTGATTACTCGGGTCTGCTTTTTCAAGGCGCACGACATCCGTGGCGACGCTTTGGTCATCGACTTTCACAGAGCGGCCGATGCCGTTGAGTTCAAAAAAGACATTGCGCTGGCCTTCCGCATCGGGGTCAGAGACTGCGAGGAAGCGGATAATCGCCTGGCGCCCGCGCTCAATATTGATGGTGATTTCATCGCCAGCTTCCATGCCGTAAAAAAAGGCGGGTGTGGGCAGTAAGCTCACATTGCCATATTCCGTGCGGTGCTTGGAATAGGCTTGAAAGACCTCTGGATATAATAGGTAAGAGGCCAGACTTTGATCTGACACTGGGCGACCCGTTTTCTCAGAGGCCGCTTTGCGCTCAGCGTCAAAGTCAATGGCGGGCAGGATACTGCCGGGGCGCGCTGTGATGGGCTTGCGTTTGCCTAGCACTTTCTTTTGCAGGGCTTTAGGGAAGCCATTGGGGGGCTGGCCCAGCTCGCCTGCAAAGAAAGACACAACTGAGTCAGGGAAGGCGATTTCCTTGTCTGGGTTTTCGACATCTGCGCGGCTAAGCCCCGCTGTCACCATCGCCAAAGTCATATCGCCAACAACTTTGGAGGAGGGCGTGACTTTCACGATATTGCCAAACATGGCATTGACGTCAGAATATGTCTGCGCGACTTCGGGCCAGCGCGTTTCAAGACCAAGAGAGCGGGCCTGCTCGCGCAGATTTGAATATTGGCCGCCCGGCATTTCGTGAATGTAAACTTCAGAGGCGCCAGCGCGGGTGTTTTGCTCAAAGGCCGCGTAATTATCGCGCACCTGCCCCCAATAATGATTAAGCGCGCGTACATTATGTATGGAGAGGCCCGTTGGTTTTTCCGTATGCTCGAGCGCGGCAACGAGCGAGCCCATGCTTGGCTGAGAGGTAATACCGCTCATGCTATCAATAGCGGCGTCAAAGACGTCAACGCCCGCATCTACGGCCGATAGAATTGTCGCACTGGCAATACCCGACAAATCATGTGTATGGAAATGAATAGGCAAGCCAGTTTCATTTTTCAGCGCGCTGATAAGCTTATGGGCCGCGGCAGGTTTTAAAAGCCCCGCCATATCTTTGAGACCAAGTATATGCGCGCCCGCTTTTTCCAGCTCTTTGGCCATATTGACATAATATTGCAGCGTGTATTTTGTCTCATTGGGGTCAAGAATATCGCCTGTATAACAAATCGCGGCCTCGACAATCTTGCCGGTTGCGCCAACGGCATCAATGGCCACACGCATATTTTCGGTCCAATTCAGACTGTCAAAAATCCGGAAGACATCTACGCCTGCCGCGGCCGCCTGCTCGATGAAAAACTTCACCACATTATCAGGATAGTTTTTATAGCCCACGGCATTAGAGGCGCGCAGTAGCATTTGCTGCATGATATTGGGCATGGATTTTGACGTACGAGATAGGCGCGCCCAAGGGTCCTCTTTTAGAAAGCGCATGGCCACATCAAAGGTCGCCCCGCCCCAAGTCTCGGCGGAGAAAAGCTCGGGGAGGAGCTGCGCATAAGCGGGAGAAATGTTTGCAATGTCATGACTACGCATACGTGTGGCAAGCAATGATTGGTGGGCATCGCGCATGGTCGTATCTGTGACCATAGGGCCTTTGCGCGCGTGCAAGGCTTTGACGACGGCTTCGGGACCATCGGCGATAAGAATATTTTTCAGGCCAGCGGGAGGCGGGCTCTGCTCGAGCGCAGGAATCGCGGGCGCGCGGAAGGTGACGGGCTTTGGGCGGCCTTTAACTTCGGGCGAGCCATTAACGATAACATGGCCAATATAGCGCAAGAGCCGCGTGGCGCGATCTTGGCTCTCTGGGAACTTAAACAGCGCCGCATTGGTGTCGATAAATTGAGTATTATATTGTCCATCCAAGAAATTATCGTGATTTATCAATATTTGAAGGAAGGGCAGATTAGTCTCAACGCCACGAATGCGGAATTCCAGCAAGCAGCGATTCATCCGGTCACAAGCTTCGGCGTGATCGCGCCCCCGCGTTGTCACTTTGACCAAAAGACTATCATAATAACGCGTGACGACGGCGCCGCTAAAACTATTCGCCCCGTCTAGCCTTACGCCTGGTCCTGCGGGAGAGCGGTAAGCGATAATGCGTCCGTAATCTGGGATGAAATTATTGGCAGGGTTTTCAGTGGTTACGCGGCACTGCATAGCCACGCCGTTCATTTTTATGTCCTTTTGCGCCGGCAAGAAACGATGGCCCCCGCCCAATGTTTCTCCGCTGGCGATGAGGATTTGCGCTTTGACAATATCAATGCCCGTTATTTCCTCGGTAATTGTATGCTCGACCTGAACGCGCGGATTGACTTCGATGAAGTAAAACTCGCCCGTTTTCGCATCGACCAGAAACTCAACGGTTGAGGCATTATTTACGCCAACATGTTTACACAGATTGACAGCGGCGCTGCAAATATCCTCGCGCTGTCGATCCGAGAAGCTTGGCGCTGGAGCGCGCTCGATGACTTTTTGGTGACGGCGCTGCAGCGAGCAATCCCGTTCAAAGAGGTGAACAACATTACCCGCATTATCGCCAAGGATTTGTACTTCGATATGGCGCGCATCTTCGATGAGTTTTTCAAAATAAACTTCATCGCGTCCAAAAAAGTTTAGCGCCTCTTGCTTGGCAATGCGTACATTTTCAACAAGTGTTTTTTCGTCGCGGATGACCCGCATACCGCGTCCGCCTCCGCCCCAGCTGGCTTTGAGCATAAGGGGCAAGCCAATCTTGCGGGCAATGGCCATAATTTCATCAGGATCATCGCTGAGCGGGTCAGTCGCGGGTATGACCGGCACGCCCGCCTCAATGGCGACTTGGCGCGCGCTGACTTTATCTCCCAGCTTTCGCATAACTTCGGGACGCGGGCCAATAAAAATAAGCCCATTCTCGGCGCAGCGTTCTGCAAAATTGGGATTTTCAGATAAGAAGCCATAGCCGGGATGCACGGCATTGGCACCGGTCTCCAGCGCGACGCGGATAATATCATCTATATCAAGATAGGCCTCAACGGGCCCTTTGCCAGCGCCCACGCGGTGAGCTTCATTCACTTTTAGGCGATGCAAAGACATACGGTCTTCTTGCGCGTAAATCGCTACGCCCTCACAGCCCAGCTCATTGGCGGCGCGCGAAATACGAATAGCAATTTCGCCGCGATTGGCGATGAGTATTTTTGATATCTTCATGGAGGTCTCTTATTGGGGGGCACTATATGTAGTTATAGTTCCTACTATACATCATTGCGCAGGCAAAAAGCAAAAAAAATCAATTAAAGCACTCCGTAATTAGTATGATTGTTCTTGAGCTTATGAGAGGCCGCGCTAAAGACTATTATATGTCTGATCTCTTTCAATCTGCGGGTCTTGAAGCTGATGCGCCGCGCCCCTTGGCGGATAAATTACGCCCTCAAGAAATAGGAGATGTGGTCGGCCAAGATCATTTGCTGGGACCTGAAGGCCCGATTGGGCGTATGTTAGAGAGTGGCCGCATGGCCTCGATGATATTATGGGGCCCGCCAGGGGTGGGCAAAACAACGATTGCTCGGCTTATTGCGGGCCACGCCGATCTGGAATTTGTGCAGCTCTCGGCCGTCTTCTCAGGCGTGGCGGATTTGCGCAAAGCTTTTGAAGCAGCCAAAGCGCGGCGCGCAACGGGACGCGGCACGCTTTTATTTGTCGATGAAATACACCGCTTTAACCGCGCCCAGCAAGACGGGTTTCTGCCCTATGTTGAAGAGGGGGTTGTGACGCTGATTGGCGCAACAACGGAAAACCCAAGCTTTGAGCTTAATGGTGCTTTGCTTTCGCGCGCGCAGGTTTTTGTGCTAAACCGTCTTGGCGTGCCCGCCTTGGAAGACTTGCTTAGGCGGGCTGAGGCCTTAATGGAGGCCGAGCTGAAATTAACGCCAGATGGCCGCGAGGCATTAATTGGCTTTGCCGATGGGGATGGGCGCTATCTTTTGACGTTAGCCGACGAGATTTTTGCCGTAGCGCCCCAGGCGTTATTGGATAAAGCCGGAGTCGCTAAATTACTACAAAAGCGCGCCCCGGCTTATGATAAGTCACGCGATGAGCATTATAATCTGATTTCTGCTTTGCATAAATCCATGCGAGGCTCTGATCCTGATGCCGCGCTTTACTGGTTGGCGAGAATGCTGACAGGCGGGGAAGACCCGCTATATATTGCGCGCCGCTTAGTGCGCTTTGCGTCCGAAGATATAGGCCTAGCAGATCCGACTGCCCTAATGATCGCGAATGAAGCTATGGCGACTTACCGCTTTCTGGGCTCACCCGAAGGCGAGCTTGCGATTGCGCACGCCGTTGTGCATCTAGCGACAGCGCCAAAATCCAATGCCGTTTATGCAGGTTTTAAGGCGGCGATGAGCGCGGCAAAACAGACAGGGTCTTTGCCGCCGCCTAAGCATATTTTGACAGCGCCGACCAAGCTGATGAAAGAGCTCGGCTATGGAGAAGGTTATACCTATGACCATAATTTGGAAGAGGGGTTCTCAGGCCAAAATTATTTCCCTGATGATATGGAACGCCCTGCGTTTTACACCCCTAAAGGGCAAGGCCGCGAGCGCGCCATTAAAGAAAGACTAGAACGCTGGGCGGCTTTACGCGCCCAGTCCCCTATATAAACCTCTAATGAGGTTATGAAGCGAGTTATTAGGTTATTAGGCGTGGTCTGTTTACTTGGCTGTCATATTCTGGCAAGACTGAACCAGTATGAATATCACTACAGGGGGTGGAGATGGCTAATAAGAATCTCGACGATTATAAAAATATCAGTTTTTATAAAAAAAATTCAAAAGCACGTGACAATGGTTTCGCTAAATTCACTGAGGGAGATGAACATTATTTCGCCCTTTATAAAGATGGCGGCATCGCGCTCATTAGCCAAGCCTACGTTAATGTAGCAGGCCGCGATAATGGCATAGAGTCGGTTAAGAAAAATTCTAAATTAAAAGCGCGCTATAAATTTGATACGCGCGCAGGCACGAAACATGGCTTTAGCTTGAAAGCTGGCAATGGCCAGGAAATTGCTGTCAGTCCAGATTATGCCACTCTGGCCCAAGCGGAATATGTTGCAGGTCGTCTAAACGGTTCTGTGAAAGCCAAGCCTAAAGCTAAGCCGAAAGCTGCGGCAGCTGCACCGAAAAAGGCGCGCAAAGCCAATGATGAGGATAATTATCAGCGTCTGGCTTTTTATGAAAAGCACACAAAGGGCCGCAAAAACGGGATTGAAACTTTCAAAGGCGATGATGGACTCTACTATTTTGCCTATTTCGAAAATAGCAAAATTCGCCTTATCTCAGAAGGCTATCCAACAAAAACTGCGCGCGATACGGGTGTGGCGTCTGTTGAGAAAAATATCAAAATTGAAAAGCGCTATGATTATCGCGGCCCGTTCAAAAATGGTAAATATGATTTCCGCCTAAAGGCAGGGAACGGCAAAGAAATCGCGCGCTCTATCTGGTACGGCTCCGCCGCTGCTGCTGCGACGGGCGCGGCATATCTTATGGGGACACGCAAACGAAGCGCGCCAAAGAAAAAACTGGCTGCGGCCGCCGTTGCAGCTGCTGCTGTTCCAGCCGCTGCTGTTCCAGCCGCTGCTGCGGCCTACCGCGCACCAGTGGATAAAGACGATGATTATCTAAAGTGCGAAGAATATCACGGTCATAAGGTGACAGATAAAGTCAATAATGTTGCGTTCTTCTCCCATAAGAATAATCAAGAATATTTCGTGCTTTATGATGCTGATGGTGATGTACGTCTGCGCAGTGAAGGCTTTAATTCAATCTCTAAGCGTAGCTCAGAGCTTGCCGCCGTCTTGCGCCTAAAAGATACAAAGTCAGCCTATAAGCGCATCGAGAAGAACGGCTATTACATGGACGTTCTTTATGACGAAACAGGCCGCGAGGTTGGCCGCTCTTGTCTGCGCAAAATTAAGCCTGTCGTTGCCGCCGCGCCTATTGCTGCTGCTCCTGTGGCTTCCGCGGCAGCCGCCATACCCGCAGCCGCTGCCACAGGCGGCGGATTTAATTGGGGCTTCTTAAAATGGCTCCTCCCGCTCTTGCTCTTGCTTCTTGCGGCTTTGTTCTTGATGAAATCTTGTAAGCCTAAGGCGCCCGCGCCCATAGCGCTTGTCACTTGCTGGGATGGCAGTGAAGCGGAAGGGTTTAATGCTTGTCCCGACAAAGTAACGTGCTGGGATGGCTCTTTTGTTAAGCAAGCATCAAGTTGCGCGCCTGAGCCCGTCACATGTTGGGATGACAGCAAGGCCGAGACGCTAGAAACATGCCCTGTCAAGCCCGCGCCTAAGCCTGAGCCTGAGCCTAAGCCTAAGCCTAAGCCTGAGCCTGTCGCGCCTAAGCCTGCGTCAATTCCAGCGGGCTATCCGCTTTGCGGGCCATCTAATACGGCCATCTTTAATGTTCCGACATATCAGACGCCTGCAAATGTGAGACGCCTTGGAACCTATCCTGAATTTGGGGATAGTCATGGGCTGAGCCCGCGTGAGTTTTATAACAAGTTACAGAGCCGTTATAATTCAAACAGTTTTGATGCGAGCTATCTCAACTATCTTGCGCGATCATTAGGTTATGCGGGCGGGTTTAGCGAGATGTCAGCGAGTGACTTCTCAAATGATACACTCGCCAAAGGGTCTAAGGGCTTGTTAGGCTATGGTGATCAACATGCTTATGCCTATTCACAGCTAAATGTAAGCTCATCACGTGATTTAGAAGCCTTCCGTGTCCGTGGGGCCAATGGCCAAACGGTGCATTTTATGAAAACTTGCGGCAATTATATGTATGTCTGTGAGTAATCATTTTTAACATCATTGATAAAAGCCCCCATATGGGGGCTTTTTTTATGATGGTGCGACGATAGTAACCCTCTACTTGGGCTCATATTTCATTGACACTGGCGCGTCTCCCGCTAGTTTGCGCCATTGAAATGAGAGACGAAAATATGGCTTCCGAGTGGAATGATAAGCGGCCTATGTCGCCGCATTTACAAATCTGGCGTTGGCACCCCGCCATGGCGAGTTCAATCTTGCACCGTGCGAGTGCCATTATCTGCTATATTGGCTTGATTAAAGTGGCCATTGGCATCGCTTTGTTGACTTTCAAAGGCAAGTTACCACTTGAGGGACTTATCTTTAGCCCGCTTGGCGCCATTGGCCTTTTTGTTTTTCTCTGGGCGTTTATCTTTATGGCGATGGCGCAGCTTCGCCACGCGATTTGGGATAAAGGCGCAATGCTTAAGCCAGAGCTGAATAATGCGCTCTCTTATGTGATGATTGCCGTCTCTGTCATTGCGGCGGCTATCCTAACACTTATCGCGTCAGGAGTTCTCTAATGGCTCACGGAACTGGAACAGCACATCACAAGCTTCACGGCTTTGTCGGCTGGGGACTTATCATTGGATTGCCCTTTGCGATTTGTAGCGCGATTTGCGCCATTCGCACGGGAACAGCAGATGCCCCAGCGGCAGGATTTATAACATGGCTTTCAAACCCCCTTTATGCGGCGGGTTTCTTGGCTTTTTTCACAGCGGCCATTTGGTACGCTAAACTTGAATTTGACGAAGTAGTCATGGATTACTTCGATGGCGACTTGCGCTCATTTAGCTTGCTTGCCAACCGCGCGGTTTCGCTGATCGCTTGGGTCTTAATGGCGGCGACAATCGCCAAGCTAGCATTTTTAGGATAGAACATGACTGAATGGATTGATCATACATATGACGTCGTTGTTGTTGGCGCTGGCGGCTCTGGCCTTCGGGCGACACTCGGCGCGGCTCAAGCAGGCTTAAAGACAGCATGTGTCTCTAAAGTTTTCCCAACGCGCTCTCACACAGTGGCTGCGCAGGGCGGTATCGCCGCCTCACTTGGTAATATGGGGCCAGATGATTGGCGCTGGCACATGTATGACACGGTCAAAGGCTCTGATTGGCTAGGTGACCAAGACAGCATTGAATATCTTTGCCGCGAAGCGCCCAAGGCGGTTTACGAGCTAGAACATTGGGGCATGCCTTTCTCGCGTAATGAGGACGGCAAGATTTATCAACGCCCCTTTGGTGGTCATACAACTGAGATGGGCAATGGCCCGCCCGTACAGCGCACTTGCGCGGCGGCTGACCGTACGGGTCACGCTATGCTTCATACGCTTTACGGACAGTCGCTGCGTAATGATGCTGAGTTTTTCATCGAATACTTCGCGCTTGATCTTATCATGGAAGACGGCGTGTGCCGCGGTATTACCGCTTGGAAACTTGATGATGGAACACTTCACCGTTTCCGCGCGCAAAAAGTTATTCTCGCAACAGGCGGTTATGGCCGCGTCTTCTTCAGCGCGACCTCGGCTCATACGTGTACGGGCGATGGGAATGCGATGGTGTTGCGGGCTGGCTTGCCGCTCCAAGATTTGGAATTCATCCAATTTCATCCCACCGGCATTTACGGCGCGGGCTGCCTGATTACAGAAGGCGCGCGCGGTGAGGGCGGTTACCTCACCAATTCCGAAGGCGAGCGCTTTATGGAGCGCTATGCGCCAAGCGTGAAAGATTTGGCTCCGCGCGATATGGTATCGCGCGCTATGGTCATGGAAATTCGCGAAGGCCGCGGCGTGGGTAAAGATAAAGATCATATCTTCCTGCATTTGGACCATCTTGATCCCAAAGTTCTGGCGGCGCGCCTGCCAGGCATTTCTGAAACGGCTAAGATCTTCTCTGGCGTTGATGTGACGCGCGAGCCTATTCCTGTGCTGCCGACGTGCCATTATAATATGGGCGGTATTCAAACCAATTATCACGGCGAAGTGCTTACGAAAAAAGGGAAGAACCCTGACGCCGTTGTCGAAGGCCTTATGGCTGTGGGCGAAGCGGCGTGCGTGTCTGTTCACGGCGCAAACCGCTTAGGCTCTAACAGTTTGATTGACCTTGTGGTCTTTGGCCGCGCGGCCGGTCTTCGCTGCGGCGAAACGCTTAAGCCTAATCTAAATCAAAAGCCGCTGGCTGCAAATGCGGGCGAGGGTTCTATTGCGCGTCTTGAGAAGTTTAAAAATGCGAGCGGCTCTCTGAAAGTTGCCGAAGTGCGTCTTAATCTTCAAAAAGCCATGCAAGAGCATTGCGCGGTTTTCCGCACCGAAGAAAGCATGGCCGAGGGCGTTGTTAAAGTGACTAAGGTTGCCGAAACGCTTAAGGATGTTGCCGTCTATGATAAGAGCATGGTCTGGAATACGGACCTCATGGAAGCGCTAGAACTGGATAACCTTGTGAGCCAAGCGATGGTCACTATGGCGTCTGCTGATAACCGCAAAGAATCGCGCGGCGCGCATGCCCATGAGGATTATTCCGAACGTGATGATAAGAAATGGATGAAGCATACCCTTGCTTGGTATGATGGCGACAAGAATACCGTCAAAATCGACTACCGCCCTGTCCATGATTACACCATGACTGACGGCATTGATTACATTAAGCCCAAGAAACGGGTTTACTAAGCCTCGCCGCTCTGGATTTAAAGACGTTCAACGCGCTTCCTTTTGGAGGCGCGTTTTTTTGTGATTCTAGTTTTTTGATTCTGGCCGCGCAGCAAGGAGGCCTATGAGAACTTAGGGGGAGCAAGGCGGTCATTTTTAAGCCATCACGATTAAAATGCCTTGCGATTCTCTTTTCTGCTTGCATCTTTTCTGGCACTACATATTGTGGTTTTAGCAAATCAGTGAACCATATATGGTTTTAATTTGTGTCTTATTATGTTTTAGCGCGCATTTAGGCCTTGAGGGGGTAATTATGGGAAAAATAGACTTTGTAAAACAGCCAGGATCTGGCCTTTTAACGCCTAGCCATAGTTATAAACCCTTCCGCTATCCATGGGCCTATGAGTTTTGGCAAAAGCAGCAGCAGGTTCACTGGATGCCCGAAGAAGTGCCGCTGGGCGAGGACCTGAAAGATTGGTCGACGAACCTCACTGATGTTGAACGCAATTTGCTCACACAGATTTTCCGCTTCTTTACCCAGTCTGATGTCGAAGTTGGCGGGAACTATATGGAAAATTATATGCCGCTCTTCAAACCTGTTGAAGTGCGCATGATGCTTGCCTCCTTCTCTAATATGGAAACCATCCACATCGCGGCCTATGCATTATTGCTCGAGACGATTGGCATGCCTGATTCAGAGTTCTCTGCCTTTATGGAATATGAGGAAATGGCGGCTAAGCATGATTACCTCGGCAAGTTTGGCGTGGATAATGAGCGCGATATTCTCACTTCTATGGCGGTTTTTGGCGGCTTTACTGAAGGCTTGCAGCTTTTTGCCTCTTTCGCGATGTTGATGAATTTCCCGCGCCTGAATAAAATGAAGGGCATGGGCCAAATTGTAACCTGGTCAATCCGTGATGAAAGCTTGCATTGCGAGGGCATGATTAAGCTCTTCCACACATTCGCCCAAGAGACAGGCGCGCTAACCCCTGCTGTTGCTGATGACATTATTGATTGTTGCAAAACGGTCGTCTCGCTTGAAGATAAATTCATCGATTTGGCTTTCGAAATGGGCCCAGTTGAAGGTATGACCTCTGAGGATATTAAGCGCTATATTCGCTATATTGCCGATTGGCGCCTTGGACAGCTCGGCCTGCCAGCGGTTTACGGTATTAAAGATCACCCTCTGCCTTGGCTGACAGAAATTTTGAATGGCGTTGAGCATGCGAACTTCTTTGAGGCGCGCGCAACGGAATATTCCAAAGGTGCTACGCAAGGAAAATGGCATGGCGATGAAGGTGTCTGGGGCAAGTTCGCAGACCTCCAAAGCCGTAAGCTAGAGGGTGTTGTTTCGAATTAAAAGGCGGTAACTCAAAGCCATTGATTTGAATAATTTGTTATCTATTTTGCTGGGGCGGCAAATTCGATTATAAGGATGTATGACCAGCCGCATTAAAAACTTTGACGGTATTTTCAATTTCCGTGACTTTGGCGATTACCCAACACAAGATGGGCGGCGAATTCAAAAAGATATTTTATATCGCTCCGCTCATCTAAACGCGATCAGTGCTGATGACAATAATACCTTGTCTGAAATGGACATTGGCCTCGTTGTTGATCTTCGCTATGCGCCCGAACGTGCGAAGCAGCCGAGCCTATGGCAGCCCCAAAATGTATTTAATTATCCCGACCCCATCGATAAACCCAGCACGAAAGTCGCACCGCATGAGGCTTTTTTAGAACATGAGCTGGAAACGCCAGCCGATGCACGCGCTTATATGATGAGTTCTTATGCGAGGCGCCCTGATATGCCGGGCTTTCGACAAATTTTTGGTGATACGCTGCGCCATATGGCGGCGACTGGGGAGGGGGTGCTTGTGCATTGCGCCGCTGGTAAAGACCGTACAGGCACGCTTTGCGCAATCATTCAAGGCGCGCTGGGCGTAAGTCCTGATCTTATCATGGAAGACTATATGCTGACAATGAAAGCCGTTGATATACCGTCTATTCTTGAACCCGCTGCACAGATGTATTCTGAGCGCTATGGGAAAAACTTTGAGCCTGCAGCGATTGAGCCCATGTTTAGCGTGGAAGAAGACTATTTGCGCAGCAGCATAAATATAATCGAAGATATGGATTATTATATTCGCGAAGGACTTGGGGTTTCTGACAAAGAAAAAGCCGCTTTGAAAGCGGCCTATCTCGTAAGTTAGTGATTCTGTCCGTTCATTAACAGCTAGGTTTTCCCGCTAAAAAGCCGCAATCATATGTTGTGCTGCCTCCGCCAGCGCTGACATCAAATGTGACTTGAGCGGACTTACGCGGCTTTAACAAAAATGTGTCCGTCAAAGTCACCGCTCTCGGGTTTTTCGACAGAGGGGCAGTCGTATGGGTGTCTTCATTATAAGACATCAATGAAAATCTATAATCATATGCAACACGGGCCACAACAACGCCAGAGCTTGCGTTTAAGAGGCGCGCGTCAATATCATTGGTGCTATATGCCTCTCCAAAGCTGCCACCTAATGTCGCTTGGCCATTAGTGACGATGTTACCATTCGTATCTAGAGAATAGCTCGTGATTTCGATATTTACTCGACTGCTATCGGGTTCTTCGAGGGTCAGGAGTACAGCATTCATGATATTTGACATATCGTCTTTTGTGACGCTTGACTTTTGCGTGGTCAAATCTCCTGCGACGTTAGCGGCATGAGAAACCCGCCGATCCTCGGCAATCAGAAGCGATAGCTCCGCGAGCCCTAGATACATTAAAATCATAATAGGGGCTACAAATGCGAATTCGATGGCTGCAACGCCCTCTCGAGAGGCGCGATAAGCTCTGACGGATTTTTTCGCCCATTCTTGGCTACTTCTGATTAAATATGTGAACACGTTATTCTCCTCAACCCCTAAGCGCATGTCGGGCTCGTCCCAAGCGGAAAGGGCTCATTTTGGAAAGCCGTTGTACTATTAATTAGGTGAATATTCTGGCCTGGCAAATTCTCAAGAAGTGTGAGCTGCTTAGGTAGAATAAGGCTATAATAGTATAGGCCTCTGACAACAACTGGAACATCGGCACTGGTTTCAACCAATCCAGCATATTCTCCATTTGGAATAGCAGGCGGTTCTGCATCGGGATCATCAGGGTCTGGCGCTGGTGGATTAGGCGGGGTAGCTAATACAATTGAGCCGAAATTTGCACCGCTAACGACGTCAAGGCGGAGGCGGTTTTCGCAATCTCCGACAGAGACCATGTTGTTGCAAACCAGTTTTTTAAATGAAGCTTGTCCGCAATTTTGATAGTTACCCGTACGAATTTGTCGTCCAGCTTCACTTACTGCGAAATTTAGCGTCGAAGATATGAAAAATATAATGGCCAGCTCTAATATCGCAAAAAGCAACATGAAAAAGGGCAGGGCCAGAAGTGAAAACTCTATCGCAGTTGCCCCCTCATTATCTTTTTTGAAGTTAGCAATTCTGTCTTTTAAATTTTGTCTAAAATCTATCATATCCCTTAGTCCCATAGGCACGCCTGCATGAAACTATGGCAGAGAGATTAACATTCACGTAAAGAATAGTCTTAATAAAGAGTTAAGATTTGTCCTAATTGTTTAGTTTCTTGAGTACCTGCTAGGCCTTAGAACCCAGGTGAGGAAGAGAAACTTGACCCGCTACCATTTGGCGGCGTTGAAGATAATGACCCTCCCAGACTAGGTGAGCTTACAAATGATGTATTGGAGCCACCAAAAAGTGTTGGCGATGTTGAGGCCGCATTATTAGTGATATTTTCGGCGGATCCTGAATTAGCGTCAATAAAACCTGGGCTATCGCCAAGAACAGGCGAGGGTAGGCAGTTTGGTGTACAGCTATAACTCTCGCGCACTTTACCATTATATAAGCGCACGCCGTGGCTTGGTTGTGTTTGAGTCACTTGAATATCAGCGTTTAAAATAGAATGGCCCTCAGCATTGAGAACAATGAGGTTAGTTTCGCCATACCCTCGGCCAACAACAAAGATAGTATTTGCAGAATGGATAGATATGTCTGCAATATTTGGATTACCTACGACAATCGCTCCAGCATTTTCAGGAAGATAAACGACTTCTGTCTTGTTTAAATCCACACTATAATGTTGACCGGCAAAGGCTGCCATTGAGCTGACGGTAAGACCCAGCACAGCAAGGCTGCATGAAATCATGTATTTTTTACAGCTAGAAATCATAGAACTTTCTCCAAAGCTTTTATGTCGTCTAGCTAAATGTAGTGAACGAACCGTTTACAAATGCGCGAG
>CALKIX010000066.1 GCA_937995665.1 uncultured Hellea sp.
GAATCATCATCACTTTCAATCCCATGGGTTTACTATCACCCACCATTCAAACCCTGATAGATATCTTGCCCCTGACAAAGCGGAATTTTCGCTAGATTCAAAAAGCCTGCTTCGCGCAGATATCATATTCGTGACGGTAAAATCTCAAGATACGCTGCTGGCTGCAAAAACTATAAAATTACATGCGCGCCCAGAGGCTTTAATTGTCAGCTTTCAAAATGGCGTTGGGAATGTTGATGTTCTGCGCGCTGAATTAGATGGGTTTAAAGTCTTAGGCGGCGTTGTGCCTTTTAACATTACGCGGCCAAAGCCTTATCAATTTCATTGCGGCACCAAAGGTGTGCTCCAAATTGAAAGTGATGATGATTCAAGGCTAAAATCTTTAGGCACATTGATTGAGAGCGCAGCTCACCCTTTGAGCTTTTCTGAATCTATTGAAAAGATACAATGGGGCAAATTAATCATTAATCTCAATAATGCCATAAATACGCTTCACGGCGGCTCTTTGCGCGATAGTTTAATGGATAGGGATTACCGCAGGGCCGTTATCCTTTTGATAAATGAGGCTTTAACACTTTGCCGAAAAGCGGGGATAGAGCCAAAAGCTTCAAATGGTGTGGCGCCAGATTTATTACTAAAATTGCTAAGCTTGCCCAATTGGCTATACCGCCCATTGATGGACAGAATTTTTAAAATTGATGCTCTTGCGCGCTCTTCTATGCTCGATGATTTGGAGATTGGCCGCGCCAGCGAAGTTGACTATCTCCAAGGAGAGGTTGTACGCTTGGCCGCGCAATTAGATTTAGACGCCCCCTATAGCGCTAAAACCCTAGCTGCAGTCCAGGCTGCTTTTGCGGCAGGAAAATCACCTCAAATGCGGGGCGAGGACATTCTAAAAATGTTGCGATGACCCCCAAAATATAAGTGCGGCGCCATGTGGAGGGAGGGGGGAACACATGACGCCGCTTTAGCTTGCGGTATTTTAAAAACCTTAAGGGGGAGGAAGGTTTATCCGCTTGCTTAAACCTATCTAAGCAGCCTTTGCCTTACCGCTAGGTTTTGAAGTGATTAAATTTTCGTCATTAATCTCTATTTTGCGGGGCTTTAAGGCTTCCGGTAGCTCGCGCTCTAACGAAATGACCAAAAGACCATGCTTCAGGCTGGCATTTGTGACCTTTACATGATCTGCGAGCTGAAAACGGCGCTCAAAGCCGCGCTCGGCAATGCCGCGGTGCAAATATTCAGCGCCGTCATTATCGGCTATTTGCTGGCTGCTTGCCGCCCGGCTCCCTGTTACGCTTAGCACATTTTCATGGCTTTCAATCTCAAGCTCTGCTTCGCTAAAGCCGGCAACGGCGAGTTCGATGCGGTAAGTATTTTCAGAAAGCTGAACCACATTATAGGGCGGATAGCTATTCTGGCTCGCATTTTGGCTGACGGCATTGTCTATTAAGCTGGCCATGCGGTCCAGTCCGACGAAAGAGCGGTAAAGCGGGGTTAAATCATAATGTCTCATTTTAAACATCCTTATAGCAATGTTGTTTTGGCCCTCACCATGAGCGGCCCTTAAAAATTTGGAACCCAATAGCGGCATTCCGTGACTCGAGGTGGGGGAGATATTTTTAATTTCAAGGCCTAAACTGTATTTGACGCGATTTGAAATTACGCTAGAGTTTGAAAAAAGGAAAAACCATGCGCCGTATAACAGCACTTTTATCAACAACACTTTGTCTTGGCGCAGTAAGCCTTTCTGGATGTTCTGGAAGTAATTCTGGTAATGAGATGACTGCCCCCCCTGAGCAAAAAGCGGAGCAGCCCATCACATTGGCGGAGGTCATTGCCCATCCGCGCCGTCAAAAAGACAAGGCGCGCGATCAATTTCGTCACCCCTTAGAAACGCTTGAATTTTTCGAAGTCATGCCCGGTAAGTCTGTCGCAGAAATTTATCCCGGGTGGTATAGCGAGATTATTGCGCCATATCTTAAAGAAAATGACGGGGAATATTACGCTATTCTTTTGCCAAATGGGATTAATGAAGGTCTTGATAAGCGTATTGCGGCTTATAAAGAAAAATATGCGGATATAGAGACTTATGGTGAGATTGGTTTTGGGACTTTAGCTAAAGATGGAGGCCCGATATTACCTGAAGCCTCTGTTGATGTCGTTCTTACATTCCGCAATGTACATAATTGGATGAGCGCGGGATATGTAGATCAGGCTTTTAGCGAATTTTATGCCGCGCTCAAGCCAGGCGGGATATTAGGCGTTGTAGAGCACCGCCTCCCAGAATCAGCCACGCAAGATCCCCGCGCAAAATCGGGTTATGTGCAGGAAAGCTATATGAAAGATATTGCGGCGCGCGCGGGATTTGAATTTATTGCGAGTAGCGAAATAAATGCAAATCCACTTGATACGGCCGATCATCCGTTTGGCGTTTGGACACTTCCGCCGCGTTCACGATTACCAAAGCCTGGTTCTGAAAAGGAGAGCGATTTTGATACAGAATTGTTCAAAAACATAGGGGAGTCAGACCGCTTTACTCTGAAATTCAGAAAGCCTTCATAAAGCCCCTTTTAAGACTCGCACTTTAGGGGTTAACCCCCCATATAGTATATATAGATTACATATTGAAAAGGATAGATCATGGAACTCTCAGATATCGCGGCAAAAATGACAGAAGCGCTCACAAAAGCGGGTGGGACTGATAAATCTGTTAAGTTTGATTTTGGTGATGATGGGCAAGTCTTTGCATCGGGTACTGAAGCCACAACTGAAGATAATGAGGCGGATTGTACGATCTCAGTGTCTAAAGATGATTTTATGGCTCTGGCTGAAGGTAATCTTGATCCGATGATGGCTTTTATGTCAGGCAAGCTAAAAGTTGCAGGTGATATGTCTGTCGCGATGGGCCTGCAAAGCATTTTCGCAAATATGTAAGTAAGTGTTTGGCCCGCTTTGGCGGGCTTTACCTATTATGTCTCAAACCGCTTCATATGAACGTGCTGAAATTATTCAGCCAGGTGGCCGCCCTATCCCAGCGGCGTTAGAGCCGCGTATGAAGCTTTATTATGTGCCCCATGGGGATATGACTTTGCGCGTTTTGCACGCGGTTAGCCCGAGTGCAAATCCCCGCGGTTCTATTATTTTTTCTCCGGGGCGAACAGAGTTTATCGAAAAATATCTCGAAACGATTACTGATTTTATCGAGCGAGGCTTTAACGTCCTCATTATTGACCCACGCGGCCAAGGCCTCTCTGACCGTCTTTTAGACGATAGACTCAAAAGCTATGTCGATGATTTTCAGGACTATGCTGAAGACTTCGGTTTTGTGGCTAGGGAATTTGAACCGCTCTTGCCAAAACCTCATCTTGTTATGGGCCATTCTATGGGCGGGCTGATTGCGCTCCAATCTGTCTTAACGGGAGTTGTAAATCCCTCGGCTGTGATTTGTTCGGCGCCAATGCTCGGGCTCTATGATATTGATAACCATATCATGCGCTGGACGATTTCTGCATTAGCGGCCATCGGCTTTAGAGAAAAAGGTCTGCCTTTCCAAGCGCAGCGCAGAGGGCTACCCGTGCCGTTTAAGCAAAATAAATTGACTTCGGATAAAGACCGCTACGGTCACTGGGCGTCTTATTTTCAAACGACGCCGCGTCTTCGTCTCGGACAGCCGACTTTTGGATGGATAAGGGCGGCCATTAAATCAATGTCATATGTTAATCGTAATGCGGGTGAGCTAAATATTCCATGCTTGATTGTTGCCGCTGGCGGCGATCCAATTGTGGATCCAAAATCAAATGAAACCTTTGCACTGGCGTCAAATTCTGATTTTAAAGTTGTGCCGGGTGCAAAGCATGAGATTTTCTTAGAGCGCGATATTTATCGTGACCAGTTTTTTGAGTTTTTTGAAAACTTCTTAAAAAAGCATGCCCTTTAGCTTAAAACTTATCGCCGCTTTTGTGCATAGCTGGCTAGCGCAATAAGAAGTCGTCCCATAATCGCTTCAACGGGCGCGCCCGCTGTTTTTATTTGTTTCTCCGCTTCCACGCTCTGCCGTAAAGCACGCTCGAGCATACCCGTTGGCCAGAGGCGTAATTGAGAGAGAAAGGGGCCCTGTTGATTGTAAAAAACAGGCGGCCGTAGGGCTTTTATCGCGCCTTCGGGGCTCTCGCCCGCGGCCATATTAGCGCCGGCTTCGAGCAGACGCCCCAGATGACGCTGAAGACTGAGAAGGATAATTACGGCGCTAATTTTACCCGCAACCGCGCGGCGAAAATGCGTATCACATTTTGCGGGCTGCCCGTTCATCGCGCTCATAATAATATCATCAATAGAGACCGATTGCCCGCCCGCGGCTACCGCGCGAATATCTTCGGTGGTTACCGCCGCGCCTGCGCTTTTGCCATAGCCCTTATAAAGCGCCATTTTCTCAATCTCGCTGCGGGCCAGCGCGTGATCTCCGCCCAGCAGCGGCACCCATAAATCAAGCGCGTCTTTTTCAATCGAAATGCCATGCGTTTCAAGAGAGCTGCGCGCGAGATTAGCCAGATCACCTGTGCTTGCGGCGTAACAGCCAATCGCGGCAAAGCGGCCCGCGGCCTCGAAAGCTTTGCGTACCGCTGAGCGCGGGGACAAATCGCCCGCTTCAAAAATGACTTTGGCTTCGGCGGTTTCGGGCGCGGCGTCAAATTGCTTGATGATTTTTGCAATCGCGGCCCCATTACGCTCATGGTCAAGTCTTACGCGGACAAGGCGTGAGCCGCCAAACATAGACAGCGCGGATATCTCATCGGCGAGTTTGGCCGGATCGCCTGTGAGATCATCTGCGGTTAAAACTGTGGCGGCAAAAGCATCACCAGGATTATCACAAAATTTCTGAGCAAGCTGGTTAGCGCGTTCTTTGGCAAAGCCGCGGTCAGGCCCGTAAAGCAGCACGCCAATAATATCGGCTTGGGGGCTATTAATAAAGCGCCCTGCTCGTGTGCCCGTTATTTTCATTTAAGGGGCATCTTTAATTATGGCTGCGCGGCGTAATAGCCTGCCAGTTTTAAGAGCAAGCGGTCTGCCACATCTTTAGCATCTTGGGCGAGGGCATTATTATCAACACTGTCAAGCGCGTAAGGGTCGAGCGGAGCTGCATAAGTCGTGGTTGATTTTACATCTCCGCTAGTGAGCACTTTTCCGCTCGCCGCTTCAATGAGGCTATAGCGCAAAGTTAGCGAGGTATCATAGCGCGTGGTCACGTCATCGGCGCTAATGCCAAAGCCATCGCGGGTGAGGCGTGGGTCGAGCTTTAAAATATGCATGCCATTATTCACGCCAATACGGTCGCGCAGGCGCTGAAGCACAACAAAGCCTGCTTCTTTATCGCCTATATCCGCGCCTTCGGAGACCTCAATGGCGACATCGCCAAAACGCTCAGCTCCAATAGCACTATGCATGGGCGTAAATCCGCAAGCGGTGAGCAGCGGGAGGGCAAGAAGCGTAGCGAGCGTGTGTTTTATCATGAGGCTACTATATTGATAATCCGCCCCGGAACAACAATGACTTTGCGCACAGTCAGTCCCTCTATGCTGCGCGTAACCGCGGGGTCAGCCAAAGCGAGCTTTTCAGCCTCTTCTTTGGAAATATCCGCGGGTACGGTAATCTCGCCGCGGCGTTTCCCGTTGACTTGCAGGGGCAGGGTGACGCTGTCTTCGACGAGTAAGCTTTCGTCTACTTGCGGCCAAGGCGCGTGATAGCAAAGCTGCGCGCCGCCCATATGCGACCAGCATTCCTCGGACAAATGCGGCATAAAGGGCGCGATGGCGCGAATGAGAATGCCTAACGCTTCGGCTTTGGCCGTGTCCTCAGATTTGTATTTTTTAATGGCATTAGTGAGCTCATAAATTTGAGCAACTGAGGTATTAAAGCGAAAGCTCTCAATCCCGGCCGTGATTTTATCCATCGCCTTATGGGCAAAGCGGCGTAGCTCTAAAGCTTCGCCTTTGGCACCGCTCGCCACACTTAGCGGATCGGCTTTATCGGAGCTTGAGACCAGCGCCCAAACTTTATTTGCAAAACGCCATGCGCCAATCACGCCGGCTTCTGTCCATTCAACATCGCGCTCTGGCGGGCTATCAGATAATACAAACCAGCGCGCGACATCCGCCCCGTAGCCTTCGATGATATCGGCGGGGTCGACGACATTTTTCTTAGACTTGGACATTTTAATCACGTCGCCTTGGGAAATAGCTGCGCCTGTTTCTATATGGACAAGCGCGCCGTCTTTCTCAGTAACATCGGCGGGCATGACATATTTGCCGTCCGCGTCTGTAAAGACGGCATGGGTGACCATGCCTTGGGTAAAGAGCCCTGCAAAAGGCTCCCCGCTTGGCAAATCTAAAAGTCCGCAATCGCGCAGGCCTTTGGTAAAGAAACGCGCATACAGCAAATGCAACACGGCATGCTCGACGCCGCCGACATATTGATCAACAGGCAGCCAGTCTGAGGCGGCGGCCTTATCAAAGGGCGCATCATCCGTATTGCCGCCTGCAAAGCGCGCGAAATACCAAGAGCTATCGGCAAATGTGTCCAGCGTATCTGTCTCGCGCTCGGCTTTTTCCCCGCATTTAGGACAGGTCACAGGATTGTCTTTAGTGCCCGTGCGGAAGGTCGGGTGACGGTCTAGCGGATTGCCGGGAATAGTGAGGTCAATATCCTCATAAGGCAGCTTAATCGGCAGGTCCGCCTCAGGTACAGGCTGCGAGCCGCAAGCTTCACACTTAATGACAGGAATAGGGCAGCCCCAATAGCGCTGCCGCGAGACGCCCCAGTCGCGCAGGCGATATTGCGTGACGCCTTTGCCAAGGCCCATTTCGGAAATTTTAGCGATGGCAACAGATATGCCTTCATTTTTGGACAGGCCATTGAGGAAGTCTGAATTATATAAAGAGCCTTCGCCCGTATAGGCTTCCTCGAGTTTCCATTCATCCCGTTGCATAACGGGATCCATCTCCTGACCCTTCGTATTACTCGAGGGTTCTGATGATGGGCCCCGACCTGCGTCGGGGTGATTGGGTGCTGTGGGTTGAACAACAGGAATT
>CALKIX010000067.1 GCA_937995665.1 uncultured Hellea sp.
AAAAGCTTCGCGCGCCGCCTCAAAGGCCAGCATGGTCGAGATATGGCGCGCAGGATAATCTTTGACCCCGCGTAAAAGTGCTAATTTTTCAAAGCGCCCTATGGGCGGCTTCCCGCCCTCTTTTAGCATTGCCCGCAGCCCGGCCGCCGCCTCGCTAATGTCGTCCAAGCTCGCCCCTATTAGGCTTTGCTTCAATATGGCAGCAGAGGCTTGGCCTAGCGCGCAGGCCTCAACCCGCAAGGCCGCTTCAGAGACACTGCCATCTTCAATATTCACATCAATTTCTACCCAAGAGCCGCAAAGCTTTGAGACGTTCCGCGCGCTGCCATGGGGGCGCGCAAGACGTTCATTTTTAAGCGAAGCCGAAAGCGTCAAAATCTCTGTATTATAGAGCTCATCAAACATAGTTTTGATATAGGGGGAGTTTGCGCGCGGCGAAAGGCTATATTAACGCCTGACTGCCATTGTCGGGGCATGACGACCACGCCCAAAATACCTGCAGAGGACACGCTTGCCATTTTCCTAACCCATTTATCGGGCGAGCGCAGGCTATCGGATAAAACCGTAGAAGCCTATCAGCGCGATATTTCCGCATTTTTAGGCTTTATGGCAGAACATTTGGGCGCGGCACTAAATCTCGCACGGCTCGCCGCGCTAAAGCCCGCAGATTTTCGCGCCTATCTGGCCCATCGCCGCCGCGGCGATAAGCCCCTCTCGCCCGCCTCTGTGCAGCGGCAACTTTCGGCCATTCGTACTTATTACCGCTATCTGGAGCGACGCTGGGATGTGAAGAGCGCGGCCCTGCCCTTGATTAAAGGCCCGCGTGCAAAACGTCCCTTACCCAAACCGCTAAGCATAGGCGGGGCGAAGGAACTTATTTCAGAAGGGAGTCTTGGCGCGGCAGAGCCTTGGATTGAAGCGCGCAATATGGCTGTGCTCACGCTGTGTTACGGGGCTGGACTGCGAATTTCCGAAGCCCTTGGCCTGACGGGCGCAGATATGCCGCTGGGTAATGCGCTGCGCCTGACAGGGAAAGGCGGCAAGACGCGGCTCGTCCCGCTTTTGCCCGCCATCCGCAAAGCCGTGAATAAGTACCTTAAGCTCTCGCCATTTATGCTGCCTAAAGACGCGCCGGTTTTTCGCGGCGCGCGCGGCGGGGTTTTGCGGCCTGAAATCATCCAAAAAGAAGTCCGCCTACTGCGCGGCGCGCTAGGCCTTCCGGAAACGGCCACCCCTCATGCCCTGCGCCATAGCTTTGCTACGCATTTGCTCGCAGGCGGCGGTGATCTTCGCACCATCCAGCAATTGCTCGGCCATGCCAGCCTCTCGACTACTCAGCGCTACACTGAAGTCGACGCCTCGGCCTTGATGAAAGTCCATAAGGCCGCCCACCCAAGGGCCTAAAACAGGCGCGATTGCATATAAACACTCTTTTGCTTCCCTCAGCCTATGAATCAGGCTATGAGAACAAATATGGAACCTTTGATTTCATATTCTGGCCTCGAGCTAACCCTTGTTGAGCTTATTTTGGGCGCAGCGCTTCTGCTGCTCGGCGCGATTATCTCGCTGCTTTTTGCGCGGCGCGGCGCAGGACAAAGCGAGGCGCGCTTGCAAAATCATTTGGGCCAAATGCAACAGCAACAAACAGAGCTGCAAGGCCGGCTCTCGCAAATGGCCGAGGATAGTGCCAAGCGCGAGACGATGTTGCGCGAAAGCCTTGATGTGCGCCTGTCCAAAGTGTCTGAACGGGTCGGCGAGTCGATTGAGAAAACCCAAGAGCGCAATTCAGCGAACCTAAAACAGCTCCATGAGCGCCTCGCCCTAATTGACCGCGCACAAAAAAATATCGAAACGCTGTCGGGCGAAGTGACAGGCTTGCAAAATCTGCTCTCCAATAAGCAATCGCGCGGGGCTTTCGGCGAAAAGCAAATGCAGGATATTATTGAAAATTACCTCCCGCCTAATGCCTATAGTTTTCAAGCAACCCTCTCCAATAGCGCACGCGTGGACGCGCTTATCCATCTGCCCGGCGAGCAAGGCGATGTCGCCATTGATAGTAAATTCCCTATGGAGGCGTGGCGGCGCTTTACCGAAGCAGATAACACGCCAGAGCAAGCCCAGGCGGGACGCGATTTGGTGCGCGATATTACAAAGCACATAAATGATATTGCGAGTAAATATCTTATCTTTGGCGAGACCCATGACATTGCCATGCTATTTCTGCCGAGCGAAGCTATCTATGCCGAGCTGCACGCTAACTTCCCCCAAGTCATAGAAAAGAGCTTTAGCCAAAAGGTGATGATTGTCTCGCCGACAACCTTTATGGCGACGCTGCATACGATGCGCGCGGTGATGAAAGATGCCGCCATGCGCGAGCAGGCCCATATTATTCAGCGCGAGGTTGGCGCCATGTCCAAAGATGTCAGCTTGCTCGATGACCGCGTCGCTAAGCTGCAAAGCCATTTTAATCAAAGCGTGGAAGATGTGCGTAAAATCCGTATCAGCACGGAGAAAATCACTAAGCGCGCTGATAAAATTGAAAGTCTCGAAATGGCGGAGGAGCCGCAAGTCTCAAATGTGACTGACTTTCGAAAGACTGGCGCTTAGAGCGGCGCTTCGTTTATCTCCAACGCGGCGCGGCGATGCTCTTTGAGATGTGCTTTCCAATCAATCGCCGTTTTTAGAACAATCAATAAAATGACAGCGGGCAAAGGCTCACCGATTTTCATCACCAGAAAACCGCCAAAGATAATCACGATATGCATAACAAAGACCCGGCTATAAGGCAGCATCATAATATCATTGGCTTTCGCGCGCAGATATTCACCTTTGCCGTAATAATTGACAACCATGGACACTAAATGGCTGATAACAAAAGAGATAGCGGTCCAGAGCAGCGGCCCGCCCTCTTTAAGGCCGTCGATAATTGGCTTTGCCTCAAATGTTTGCGCCAGAAACGTGCCATGCCCAAAAGTAAAAAGACCGTAATGCACGGTGAAAAACACCGCGAGAAATAGATTGCGGCTGACTTTATTAAAACCGCCCGCTGTGAGCAGCTTAATGACATTTAAAAGGCCAATCACAACACTCTCTAGCCAATAAAGCACCAAAATGGCCGCTGCATCCCAGCCCCAAAACATGACGCCAAGAATAGGCACGGCATTGGCGATGATGAGCGCAGCCGCTGAGAATGTCAGCTGAAACGGCATTAAAAGGGCCGCCGGCTTTTCATCGCCGCCGCAATCGTGCCGTCATCGAGATAGTCCAGCTCTCCGCCTACGGGTACGCCGTGGGCAAGACGCGAGATAGTCACGCCCGCGCTTTCAAGGTGATCAGTAATATAATGGGCCGTTGTTTGGCCATCGACTGTGGCGTTCATGGCAAGAATAACTTCTTTGACAACGGGGTCTTTGGCGCGGTCAATCAGCCCCGCGATATTCAGGTCTTCGGGCCGCACACCGTCTAGCGCTGAGAGCGTGCCGCCCAGCACATGATATTGGCCTTTAAACGCGCCGGCACGCTCCATCGCCCAGAGATCGCCCACATCTTGAATAACGCAAATCGTGCTTTGGTCGCGCGCGGGCGCCGCGCAAATATGGCAAGGGTTCTGACCGTCCACATTGCCGCATACATTACAGGTAGAGATTTTATCCGCTGCAAGCGCCATAGATGCGGCGAGCGGTTTCATCAGCCCATCGCGTTTTTTAATTAAGTCAAGCGCAGCGCGGCGGGCAGAACGCGGGCCAAGGCCGGGCAGCTTAGCCAGCAAGCTTATTAAGCGCTCAATTTCAGGACTGACATTAGATGCCATAACGGGCCTTTCGATTCGCTCCTAATCTAGACAGATTAAGCGCGAAATTTAAGGCTTTTATGAAAGCGGAAAATCCAAAGGGTATTAAGCGCGCTCCACCATCATGCGCTTCACATCGGCAATCGCCTTGGCAGGGTTAAGACCCTTAGGACATACATTGGCGCAGTTCATGATTGTGTGGCACCGATAAAGCTTGAAGGGGTCTTCGAGTTTATCAAGACGCTCTTTATTAGCATCATCACGGCTATCAACCAACCAGCGGTAAGCTTGGAGAAGCGCTGCTGGCCCAAGATAGCGGTCACCGTTCCACCAGTAAGACGGGCAAGAGGTTGAGCAAGAGGCACAAAGAATACACTCATAATAGCCATCAAGCTTATCGCGCTCTTCAACACTTTGCGTGATTTCTGTCTCTGGCAAAGGCGTGCTTGTGTGCAACCAAGGCTCAATAGAGGCATATTGCTTATAGAAATTTGAAAGATCGGGAACGAGGTCACGCACAACGGGCAAATGCGGTAGCGGGGAAATGCTAATCGCGCCGCCCTTCACATCTTCAATGGCCTTGGTACAGGCCAGCGTATTACGCCCGCCAATATTCATGGCGCAAGACCCGCAAACACCTTCGCGGCAAGAACGGCGGAAGGCCAGTGTTGGATCAATCTCGTTTTTAATCTTAAAGAGCGCGTCCAAAATCATGGGGCCGCACTCATCCAAATCAATATGGTAAGTATCCCAATAAGGATTTTTCCCGTCCGCTGGGTCAAAGCGATAGATTTTGAACGTCTTTACGTTCTTGGCACCGCTTGGTGCAGGCCAGTTTTTGCCTTTACCAACTTTTGAGTTTTTAGGAAGCGAAAGCTGTACCATGAGAAACCTTTGACGGAAATTACGATATAATAGCAAACTCTATAAGCAATAAGCGGGCAGGAAGCGACATAAATTTTAGGATATTTTGTCGCTTCCAGACTTAAGCTTAGGACTATGCCTCGTCAGGCTTTTCAGGCGCGCCGAGACCATACCAATCTATATTTCGGGTTAGATACATTGTTGCTGCAATTGCCGTAAAACTCGCCAGAGCGCCGACCATAAGCGCAAAGTCTTGCATCCGCATCAGCGCATAAAGCTGGCTGTAGACGCAAAGGAAAACACTCCCCGCACGCAGGATATATTTAGAGTGGCCAAAGACAGCCCCTGCATAGCCCGCTGTCGCCGCAATGGTCAGGCCCGCAGCAATGATGAAAGCCCCGGTAAAACCCACACGCTCTGAGAAGGCTAATAGCAGCAGATAAAAGATACTCTGGGCCAATCCAATCAAGATATATTGGGCGGGGTGAACACGCACGCCGACAATCACCTCAAATAGAAAGTAAGCTAGAAAGACAAGGCCGATAAAGAGCACGGCATATTTCAAAGCGCGGTTGATCGTCTGATAGGGATTATCCGTGCTAACAAATTGCACCGTCATGCGTTTCTCAGTGGACAATAAGCCGCCAAGTTCATGGGCTTTACCAGAGGCGCGAATGCCGCGGCGCAGATAAGGTACAGACCAGTCGGCTGAAAACCCATCCTTATTGATCTCGCGAGCATCTGGCGGAAAGCCGCCTTCAAAACCTGGATCCACCCAATTGGACGCCAGCTTAACGGTCGTAGACTTAGCGAAAGGCGTGACGCCCAAGCGGCGCGCCCCGCCAAGGGTAAGCTGAACCTTAGCCGTGAAATTTGCTGTGCCGTCTATCAGTTGACCGCCCAAAATATCCCCCACATCAACAGCGAGATAGTTTTGGCCTGATTGTGACAGCCCTCCATAGCTGTTGTGATATGGGTTATAGGGTCTGGCCTGCCCCTTATCGCGCGGCACGTTATTGCGGCGAATAAAATTGTCAAAATGGGCGGGGTCAAAAATGCGGGTCTGGCCTGTTGGCAAGGTGAGCTGCACATCAGATTTAAGCCCGCGCAGATCTGAGAGTCCCACAACGATTTTTGCGCGCACCCAGTCAATATCCAGCGCGCCAGTCGTCTCAGCTAGCGCTGGATTTTTAAAATGTCCCGTCAAAATACCGGTCCCCTGAAAGGTGGGGACTTTGAAAAGGGAGCGCTTACGAATCTGCGTGTTAATATCGTCAAATTCCGCATGGCCTTTATCGGCAAAAACAGCGTAATTCCCGCTTTCAATGAAAGTGCCTTCCGCATCATGTAATGAATAAGGGGCCACTAAAATAGGGCCCGTTATATATTGCTCGCCGCCGTAACGCTTTGACACCTCCTGCGTCACATCACTAGCGCGGCTCGAGCGCTCATAGCTAACATGGGAAATGAACATGGCGGGAATGGCCATAAGAATGACCAAGGCGCAAACAATAAAGAGCTTTAGGCCTAATGAGCCTTTTGGCATTTTAAACCGAATATGTTTGGATGGTAATCTAGGTGTTTCAGGCGTAGCCCCTCCTTATTAATACAGAGGGACTGAGTTGAGCTTTAATCAAGGCACAACTTGGCCAGCTTTAAGGTAATATCAGGCTGATAACATGGCGCTTATTCTGCTGCTTCGTGAAGGATGGCCGTGTCATTTGCGGCCACCTCTAAGAGGCTTTTGCGCGAGGGAACGACCAAAAGAGGGTCATCAGCGTCATCATTTGTCGCTTCAAATAAAAAGCTTAGGTCTTTAGGACGACATTCCAAGATATCACTAATATCGCGCAGAATGGATTGGCGCACATCTTTATCAACATAGCGCCCCGTTTTAAGCGCGGCTTGAATGAATGCAGAGGCCGAGCATTCTGTTGAGTTGTCAGTCATGTCGATATCAAATGCGCCCAGCAATTGACCAAAAGCCATGCAGATCTCCTAATCCATTTATTAGGCCCCCAAACCACATGCCTTGCTTATTTAATGACACACAAACACGGTTTTAAAAAATGAATTTTTGATTAACCCCCCAAAAAGTTCAGTATTTGGTTACATTTAGGCGAGAAATTACAAAATTTAGGCAAATACACGGCGCAATATCTCGCTCGTACGCGCAGCGGGGTTTGCGCGAATGGCTTTTTCCTCTTCGCCGACATAATGAAATAGACCACGCAAGCCATAATCAACGCCGTGAGTCACAAGGTCCTCGCGCATATTTCCGAGCTGGGGCGCAAAAGGCACACCTTGCAGGCTGCTCGAAAGCTGATCCACCAAACGCAGTGCGCCTGTCTCATTAAGCGCCCCTTTCATGACAGGAGAGAAAAGGGCGGAAAGCTGACCTGTTGTCTTATTTTGCAAGTAAGACGTTGCTGCCGTATCCGCGCCTTGCACAATTGCGATAGCATCAGGGATTGTTAATTGCGAAATCGCGCCGAGGAAAATATCAGTTGCAGCAGGCACAGCTTTTTCGGCCCCTCGGTTGAGTTGCTGCTGCAATTCAACCAGCAAGCCATCCGCGCCGATGGGCGAGAGATAGGATTGAATATTTTGTAGGACACTTGGCAGTGGAATACGGACAAGGTTATTGCCAAGAAAACCGTCCAGCACCCCAACATTAGACACGGCATTACCAACCCCTTTATCGAGCGCGGCGCGAATGCCAAGCGCAGCATCGGCTTGGGTCAGGCCAAATCCGCTAGAGCCTCCTAAGACGCCATCGATAATGGCCGGATCCAGAGTTTCACACGCTGTTAAAAGGCTTGAGGCTAATCCCGTAAGTACAGTGCGTCGTTGCATAAGCTCTCCGATTCTTAAAACTGCTTATTATGAGCTTAGGCAAAACGGCCTCAAAGTGCTAGGGACGAGCTCAGTTACTGACCCTGCGTCAAATACCCCGTATATTATTAAGACTAATGCCTTTATAAGCCCTCTTATGTTTAAACGCCTCTCAACTGTCTTTAGGGTGCTGCGCACGGGCTGGGTTTTGGCGCGCCATGACGCCCTTGTGCCAAGCGAATACGCAAAGGACGTACCTCTACCTGTTCGCCTGCTTGGCGCGCTATCGCGCCTTTTTGCCATAGGTGGCCGGGCGAGCAATCCAGGGGAGCGTTTCGCGGGGGCTTTGGAGAAGCTTGGCCCCGCCTATATTAAATTTGGGCAGATCCTTTCCACGCGCGCAGATATGCTAGACCCCGTTTTTGTAAAAGGCCTCTCCCGCTTGAAAGATAAAGTCCCAGCCTTCCCTATGGAGAAAGCCGAAGCGATGCTGGAGGCTGAATGGGGAGAAGCTTGGCAAAATAGACTATCGTCATTGTCAGAGCCCATCGCCGCCGCCTCTGTGGCACAAGTGCATAAGGGCGTTTTAAAAACAGGCGAGACTGTCGCCGTAAAAATCCTACGGCCTAACATTCAAAAGTGTATGCGCAATGATATGGATGTGCTGCATATGGTTGCGAGCTTGGCCGAGTTTTTCGTACCTGATAGTCGGCGCCTTGGGCCTAAGAAATTTGTCGAAACGGCAGACCGCGCGGTTATGCTAGAACTTGACCTACGCCTTGAAGCCGCTGCCTGCTCAGAGCTTTCTGAGCCCGCCGTGGAGACAGGCCTTTACGAAGTCCCGCATATATATTGGGATTTGGGCGGGAAAAACGTTATGGTCACCCAATGGATTGACGGGACAGCCCTGTCTGATGAGGCCATCCTTGCCCTGCCCCAAAGCCAGCGAACAGATATTGCGCGGCGGATCATGCAAAGCTTTCTGGCTTGCTCATTTGATTACGGAGTCTTTCATGCCGATATGCATGAAGGCAATATGATAATAGGCGATGACGGCACGCTCGTGCTGATTGATTTTGGAATATTGGGACGTCTCTCTGAGGAAGAACAGCGTTTTCATGCTGAGATTCTCTATGGCTTCTTAATTCGCGATTATCACCGTATTGCCGAAGTGCATTTTGAGGCGGGATATGTGCCAGCCCATCACAGCGTAGAGGATTTTGCCAGCGCGCTGCGCTCTGTGGGCGAGCCTATCTTTGGGCAAACCGCAGAGAATGTCGCCATGACCAAGGTACTCCTCCAGCTCTTTGAGATTACAGAAATCTTTGACATGGAAATGCAGCCGCAACTTATCATGCTGCAAAAAACAATGATGCAGACAGAAGGCGTTTGCCGCCGCCTCGACCCTCATTTCGATATGTGGGAAATTAGCCGCCCTATTGTCGAGGCTTCTATGCGCCGCGAGCTTGGCATTGAAGGCCGCATAAATGATCTTGTCAGCGGATTACATAAAGCACGACGCACATTGGAACGCCTGCCCGATGCAACTGAAAATATCGCGGCACTGGCAAAAGCTTGGGCAGATGGTGATGTGGACCTCTCGCGCGGCGCGGCGCCCATAGCAGATGCCTCAACGGCCAAAAAGGGACCATGGAAACCTTTAGCTTATATTGGCACAGGCGCAGCTCTTGCACTTGGCAGTCTTTGGGCCTCAGGGCAATTTTAGTCAAAACACAATATTAATTAAGCCCCCATTAACCATTAACCTTATGATTTTGTTACCTTTTTACTTACTTTAATTTAAACAATATCCT
>CALKIX010000068.1 GCA_937995665.1 uncultured Hellea sp.
ATAGGAGACATTTTATGAAATTACGTCACCTCGTCTTAAGTGCTTCAGCTGCTATTTTAGCCGCTTGTGCTACTTCAACCCCCTATCAAGAAGCGTCTAAACCGGGCGGATTTGATGGATTTTCCCAAACCCTCATCGAAAATAATCGTGCCCGTGTCACCTTTGGAGGTAATTCGTTAACCGAGCGCGATACGGTAGAGAACTACTTGCTTTTCCGTGCGGCCGAATTGGCTGTTGAGCGGGGTTATGATAACTTCACACTCTCCGAGCGCGATGTCGAAGAAAAGACCCGACTACAAACAACGGGCGGTAGTTTTTATGACCCTTACTTTGGCTATAGCTTTTACAATCCAAGATTTGGCTGGAGCCCGAGCTTGCGTTACTCCCGTTTTGGCGGGTTTGGCCGCAGAGGTTTTGGTCACGGCTTTGGCGGCGGCTTTGGCTATAACGATTATGGCTTTGGCGGTCGAGGCTTGGGTTATAGTGGCTTAGGCTATGATGTGCGCGAAATTACAAAATATCGCGCTAGCGCTGAAGTTATCTTTGGCCGCGGGCTAAAACAAGCCGGACAGGATAATGTGTTTAATGCGCGCGAGGTTATCGAAAACCTTGGCCCAACTATCACATATCCTGAACAGTAATCTTAAGCCGGACTATATTTAGAATTTTGCCTATACTGCCTAGACCATAAGGCGGCATAGGTTTTATTTTGGAGATATCTGGCAGCGTCAAACTAGCGCTTGATTTTTACACGCAGCCGCGCGATATAGCGGCCTTTCTAACCGATAGCGACAGGACAAACCCCCCATGAGTTTCACAGGCCATAATTTCGATGACCGTTTAAAGTCTCAAAAAGAAGCGAAACTCGCAATGCTTAAGCGTGCTAAAGAAAAGCAGCTAGACCCTGAGCAAAAAGCGAAACTGATGGAAGAGCGCGCAAAGCGTAACGAAGAACGCGCAAAGCGCGAAGCTGAGAAAGCTGCCATCCGTAAAGCCAAAGAGCAAAAGGCAGCCGAAGAAAAAGCAGAAAAAGAGCGTAAGCATAAGTTGGCTCAAGAAGCCGCTCAAAAAGCGAAAGTCGAAATGGAACGTGCTGCTAAGGCGCGCCGTGATGCTAAATATGCTGCGCGTAAGGCTAAGAACCGCCGCTAGGCTCTCTTCGCTTTGAGCCGCTAAAGGCCTTAAACTTTCCAGCCCCAATGTAGCGCGGCGACGCCGCCTGTAAAGTCGTGATAGCCCACGCGGCTAAATCCGGCCTTCTCAATCATCTTTGCAAATTCGTCTTGGCGCGGGAAGCGGCGAATGGATTCCACGAGATATTTATAGCTCTCTGAATCACCGACAAGCACCTTGCCGATTTGCGGAATAACATTGAGCGAATAGGCATCATATATCTGGCGTAAAAATGCATCTGGCGGCGTTGAGAACTCAAGCACAAAAAGCCGCCCGCCCGGTTTCAAAACCCGCCGAAAATCACGCAGCGCCATATCGCGGTCAGTGACATTACGAATGCCAAAGGAAATTGTAATCGCATCGGCGTAATTATCTCGAAATGGCAGGCACTGCGCATTGCCGCAAATACGGGTCAGGTCCATGCCGTGATCTTTGCGCGCATCAATCCCTGCTAATAGCATTTCAGCATTAATATCGCAGATAATGGCGCGGGCGGGCTCCCCGCCCCGGCGCTCGCGGACTTGCGCGGCTTTTGAAATAAAGCGGCGGGCCAAGTCCCCCGTCCCGCCGGCCACATCAATCAGCAGCTCGCCTGGCTGCGGGTTGAGTTTTGTCATGGTTAGGTTCTTCCATATGCGGTGAACCCCCATAGACATAGCATCATTCATAAGATCGTAATTGCCCGCAACCGCGTCAAAGACCCCGCGCACACGCCCCGCCTTTTCGGCTTCAGGGATGTCGTCAAATCCAAAGTCTATGGTTTTCTCACTCATAGAGTGCTTGTGGCATAAAATTTCCGCTCTGTGTATGCGGCAGATTATATTTATTGCGCGGCGTGAGTTTTTAAGGCGGAGGCGTTTTGCTTGGCCTCTAAGTCATAAACAGATGTCCCGCCATTTAAGAACCAGGCCGCATCTTGGGCAAAGGCCTCGACAAGAAAATCAAAGACCGCCCGGATACGCGCGCTGCGCCGTAGGTCTTCATGGGCGACGAGGTAAATATCTTCCTGCTTGCTAATATTAGGCAGGATTCTTTCAATATTGGCATCTGGGCGCGTGTCACTGGTGACGGGGAGCGCCCCAATTCCATAACCTGAATTTATAGCTTCACTATAGGCCCAGATGCTATTTGACTGAAAGGTTATTCGCCCTGGCATTTGATGTGGGTGTTGTTTTTGTTCTAATATCCATAGCGGCTTATTATCATTTAGCGTCGCGATTACGCCGTCATGCTCCGCGAGGTCCTCTAGAGACTGGGGCCGTCCCTTGCGTGCAAGATATTCTGCAGAGGCATAGAGGCCAAAGGTGGCTGTTGCGACCTTGCGGCCGATCAGGCTGTTTTGATCGCCTGTACCCGCCCAGCGTATGGCTATATCGGCTTCGCGCTGGGCAAGATTATATTGACGAAACCCAATGCCCAAATCAATCAAGATGTCGGGATGCTCCGTGCGAAACTCTTGCATGACGATAGGCAGCCAAGCGGTACCAATGCCTTCAGTCGCAGAGATGCGGACAACGCCTGCGAGAGAGTTTTCCAGCGTCGCCGTCGCGCGGTCAATCGCAGAGGCTTCCTCTTGCATGCGGCGTATATGATCCAGCATAGACTGCCCGAAACGTGTCGGAATGAGCGCGCCATCCTCGCGGCGCAGCAAAGGTGTGCCAAAGTGATCTTCCAGCGCCCTGATGCGGCGGCCAACAGTGGGTTGGCTCATGCCAAGCTTTCGGCCCGCCGCGGTAAGGCTCCCCGTATCTGCGACGGCCATCAATATTGGATAATCAGACCAGTTTTTCATGCTAATATGAATAGCTGGAGGCAGATTTCTGTCAATTACATTCTTAAATGAAGGAAAATAAGCCGCAGTGCTCTAAATTTTTTCAGTTATCTTAATGGCAACACGACACCCCGCTGTAATCGCGCGAGAAAGTAGGGCATAAGCGGGGGCCTCATGTGCACCTTGCGCTACGGCATGATCACGGTGGGCCAGCTCATCTTCGCGAAACTGCGCAAAAGCGGCGGAGAGCTCGGGTTCGCTCTCTTTTGTTTCTTCGATTTGGCTAGCATAATGTTTCTCGATGACATTCTCTACCGCTTCGGTGCAGGCATGGGCCGCTTTCTCTCCCATTAGCGCTGTGACGACGCCCAGCCCATATCCGGCGACATTCCAGAGCGGCGTCATAGCCGTTGGGCGCACATTACGCTCGAGCAGTAGATTATCAAAGGCATCGAGGTGCTTTTGCTCTTCAGCCTCCATTTCGGCGAGCTCTTTGGCGATTTGGCGCGTCTTGGCATGGCGGCCAAAAACGGCTTGCTGGCCGCGGTATATCGCAACCGCGCCATATTCGCCCGCATGATCGACGCGCAATATCTCGGCAATCCGCGCGGCGTTTGGACGAGGAGGCGTTTTACTCATAGATCAGTGCCTTTCGATGTGGCGACAAGGCACATTAGGCCAGCGCCTATAAGAGATGCAACCGCATTCCACGCCGCCATGGAAAGCCCGAGGAAATGCCAGACTGCCTCTGTGCAGGCGGGCGGGCGGATAGGTTTATCAAGCATGGCGAGCGGGTCGGCGCTATCAAAAGTGCTCACGGCTCCGCCAAGCTCGCAGCTCTTGGGCCCTTCCCACCATTTATACTCAACGCCCACATGCCAAAAGGCGAGAGCAAAGCTGACCAGCAGGGAAAGCGCTAAGAGCCATGCGAAAAGACGCGGCCCCGCGCGGCCTCGCGTTGTCAGCAGGAGCGCGAGTATGGCGAGGGCCAGCACGGCTTTATGGGCATGGCGCTGCCAGTAACACATTTGGCAAGGCGCATAGCCAAAACCATATTGAAAAATCCACGCCCCAATCAGCAATCCACCCGACAGCAGAAGCGCAAATATCGGAGCTTGTTTCGGGGTCATAGTCATGCCCTTTATATAGGCATAAAGGGCGCGCCTGTCATGTGACCCTTTGACCATGATGGGGCGCAACGTCCCTAGAGGGTGATAAAGAGGCCAGCTTGCTTAAAATCTTTCATTCTGTTAAGACTTTATTGGGCATGAATGGATATGGACATACGCCAAAGCGTATGGGTGCAAAATTGGGACAAAATACAAAGCATATTGGCTTAGCGCTAAGAGAGGCACGACTTGCGCAAGGCTTGTCCCATGCCGATATAGCCGCGGTTATAAAAATTCAGCCGCAATTCCTATCTGCCATCGAAAATCTGTCAAAAGATGATTTGCCAAGCGCGGGTTATGTACTGGGCTATGTTCGCAGCTACGCTAAATTTCTCGGATTAGACGGCGGGAAGGCGGTGGCGCAATATAAAATTGATAGTGAAATATCCGGCGCTCTGCCGATGCGCGATCGCCCGCATTTTGTCCCCCGCCGCAAAATTCGCCTGCCGCGCGCCATTGTGCCCGCGACCATGGTTTTGGCCGTGGCCGGGATGCTCACCCTTTGGTATGGCACGCAAACGGAAACCCAAGCCGCCGCGCCGACAACGGTGCCTGATTTGTCGATAGCCGAGGCCGCCTCTATCGCTGTCCATGTGCCCGCTGCGATGACCGCGCCTGATATGCTCACCATTCGCGCGCTCGCGCCTAGCTGGATACAGATTAAAGACGCGCGCGGTGATGTGGTGATTTCGCGTATTTTTGTGACAGGCGAGACATGGCAGACCCCGCGCGGCTCTGGCGCGAGCCTGTCTGCGAGGGACGGGGGCGCGGTGCGGCTTTATGTAGGCGATCTGAATACGGGCGCGCTGGGCGAGCAAGGCGTGGCCCTGCTGGATATGCCGCTGCCAGAATAAGTAGGCCAGAATAAGTAGGCCAGAATAAGTAGGCCAGAATAAGCTGACCTGAATGGGCCCGCTGTCCAACTAAATCAAAATTTCGCCTTTAAACTGTCATCATCTCGTGTCAGAACGAGCCCATGTCAGCTCAGCCTAAAGATATTAATTCCATCCGCCCTTGGCGCACGATCGAGCGGCGCAAATCGCGCCAGATTATGGTCGGCAAAGTCCCTGTGGGGGGCGACGCGCCTATCGCCGTGCAATCTATGACCAATACGGTCACCCACGACATCGCTGGCACCATTGAGCAAATACGCGGACTAGAGATTGCAGGGGCCGATATTGTGCGCGTCTCTGTGCCCGATCCCGACAGTGCGCTCGCGATGAAAGAGATATGCCACGAGGTCAATGTGCCCATCGTGGCCGATATTCATTTCCATTATAAGCGCGGCATAGAAGCGGCAGAGAACGGCGCGGCGTGCCTGCGCATTAATCCGGGTAATATTGGCGGGCAGCACCGCGTCAAAGAAGTTGTCGCCGCCGCGCGCGATAATGGCTGCTCTATTCGTATTGGCGTGAACGGGGGCAGCCTTGAAAAAGAGCTGCTGGAAAAATACGGCGAGCCTTGCCCCGATGCCATGGTCGAGAGCGCGCTGATGCATGCGCGTATGCTCGAGGATGAAAATTTCCAAGACTACAAAATCAGCGTCAAAGCCTCTGATGTGTTCTTAACCGTGGCCGCCTATCACCAGCTGGCCGAAGCCACAGACGCCCCGCTGCATCTGGGGATTACAGAGGCGGGCGGCACGCGTATCGGCACGGTGAAATCCTCCATCGGGATGGGGAACCTGCTCTGGGCAGGGATTGGCGATACGATCCGCGTAAGCCTCTCAGCTGAACCCGTCGAAGAAATCAAAGTCGGCTTTGATATGCTAAAATCGCTGGGCCTGCGCACGCGCGGGGTCAATATCATCTCTTGCCCCTCCTGCGCGCGCCAAGGCTTTGACGTGATTAAAACCGTGCAGATATTAGAGGAACGCCTCGCCCATGTCACAGAACCCATCAGCCTGTCTATTATTGGCTGCGTGGTGAACGGGCCCGGCGAAGCCATGTTCACCGACATAGGCTTCACAGGCGGCTCCGCTGGCTACGGCATGATGTATAATGCCGGCGTCAAGACGGGCAAAACCGACAATAAAGATATGGTCGAGGATATTGT
>CALKIX010000069.1 GCA_937995665.1 uncultured Hellea sp.
GCATGGACAAGACGTTTCAGGTAGGCATTTTTGGGCGTAACCCTAAAAGGCCAGCGCTGATGGACGAGTCCATCATGGACAAAACCGTAGAGCACACCGTAAATCGTAAAGCCCAAAGCAATATACCAAAGCGGGCGCCACCAGAGTGAGCCGGCTATGAAAAGGGCCGCGGCTATGACGCTAAAGCAAACACCATAAAGATCATTGCGCTCAAACGTACCATCCGTGTGGACATGATGGCTTTCATGCCAGCCCCAACCACGCCCATGCATAAAATGTTTATGGAAATATAGCGCGAAGACTTCCATGCCAATAATGCTGAATATGATGATGAGGATATTTACAATCATGATGTCTTGCTAAATTTACGAGCGGGAAGGCGCCACCATGGCTCATATGGATAAAGATGATGCTCATGATGATAGCCAAAGTGGAAACAGGTGAGCAGCGAAAGCCAGCGCGGAAACGCATTTGTGCGCGCATTATGCTCATCTGGAAAAGCCGCGCCGTGGCGATGCGTAAGGTAAGTTCCAAAATAGAAAAGTTGAACCGATGACAAAATCGCAGGCACGGCCCACATGATAATCGTATTGATGTAAGCTGCGCCAAAAATGAATATATAGCTCAGCGTAAACCCAATCAGGATAAGCACTTGACGCAGACCAAAATATTGCGTGAAAAATTTATAATACCACGGCCAGAAAGATGTAGGATTCTGCGCATTAAAATCAGGATCAAGCGCCGTGCCAGGATTGTCATGATGCGCATGATGAGCTTTGCGCATATAGCTCCAATCAAAACCTGCATAGACAAACATAATAACTTTGCCGATTAGGGCATTGGCTTTGGGGTTATTAGGCACAAGTGAGCCGTGCATTGTATCATGGGCCACGATAAACATACCCGCATATAGCCAGCATTGCAGGGCAATGAGGCCTAGGGTTTGCCAGAGCGGGGCGCTTAGCGTGTGGAAAAAGACGCTATAGATATGCGCAACCAGCCAGCCAAAAACCACGAGCGCGGCGTAAAGCAGGCTTCTTAATGTGCTGGGATGCTGGTGCAATCCTTCCATTAAACCCTCATCATACGATGCGAAATAAATGCTGCCATAGAGAGCAGAATAATCGCACCGCCAAATAATACGAGCCATACATATAGCAATTCAGCTGTAGTTTGTCCCCGTGCCAAAATGCCGTAGAAACCTTCAATAGCCCAGTAATTCGGTGTCAGTTGGCCTATGTTTTGAAGCCAGTCTGGCATCATAAAGCGCGGAACCATAGAGCCGCCAATCGCCGAGAACAGCAAGACTATAAATGTCGAGACCGTATTCATTTGCGCCGTGCTGGCGGACATACTTGCGACGAATAGAGCAAGGGCTGAGGCCAGCGCTGCCGCGCCGATACAGGCCAGAGCGAGTAGGGGGATTAGGCCTGAGACAGGTACGCCGAAAACGAAATGGCCCACGGCGACAATGATGGTGGCCTGTAAGCTTCCAATGAGGGTGAGGAAAAGGAACTTCCCCGTAAGCATTTTAACGGCGCCTACCGGCCCGACAAGCAGCCTATCTGAAATGCCATTTTTGCGCTCATTCAGCGAGATTGCCGCGCCTTGCATGGCTGAGAAAAGTAAAAACAAAATCGCTGTGGCACCGATGTAATAGGTTACTGAGGGGTCTTTTTGCGCAGTACTGTCATGGCTTGGCAAGGCAGAGTGCAGCTCGAATAAATCGGGACCTGCGGCCTCGTTTTGTGCCGCTAATAATTGGCGCAATTGACCCATTAAAACCGTGGCAGCTACCTCACGGCTATGATCTTTAATAATGGAGATGGGCTGGGCTTCGGGCGCACTTAAATCGCCAGAAATGATAAAGCCGACGTCATCTTGACCGAGACGTACGCGCTCTGAGATATGTGCCGTGTCCCAGTCTTTGTGCGTGGTGAGAGAGAAGGGCGCATGGGTTTCCAGCTTTTTGGCAAAAGCCGCGCTGGCTGGAGCCTCGCTTGTCAGCGCCATGGACACGCGTAGGTCTAAATCACCGCCCGAGGCATTAGAGAAAATAGCGGCAAAGATTGCGAAGATGAACCCGGGTAGAATAAAGGCAAGAATCAGCGCACCTTTATCACGCCAGAGTCGCAGCCACATGACTTTGAAAACCGCGCTTATCATTTAAGCTGTCCTGTCTTCTCTATGCGGTGCATAAGCGAGGTCAGGCCGGGTCTGCGAACGGATATTTCTCGCACAAGCTGGTTGCCATTGCGCAAAGCGGTCATAAAGGCGGAGACGAATGAAACTTCGCTGGCTTGTGTCATAGCCGTCCAAATTGTGGGGTGCTCGGCTTGTGTAAACTCAAAGGGAGACATAGCGGCCAGTGTCGCCGTATCAGGCGGACAGGCATAACGCACCATTACCTCGCGCATGCCTAGGAAACTGCGGCTCAAGAGGCTGGCAGGCGCGTCATAAGCAAGCATATCTCCTTTGCAAAGGACAAGAACTTTATCACAAAGCGCTTCTGCTTGTTCTAATTCATGTGTGACGAGGAGCACAGCCATACCGCTTTGGGCCAGCTTGCGCGCAAGGCGGTGAACTGTATCGCGTGCGGGGACATCAACCCCCGCCGTGGGTTCATCGAAGATAATCACTTTGGGGTTATGCATAATAGCCGCGGCGACATTAATTCTGCGCTTCATCCCGCCTGAAAGGTCGCGAATGGGAATATCGGCTTTTTCACCCATATCAACGGCAGCGAGCGCGTCTGCAATGGCGGCTTTACGGCTCTTACGTTTCACGCCCATGATTTTCGCAAAGACTTGTAGGTTTTCACGCCCGCTCATATGGCCATAAAGTCCAATATCTTGCGGAACGAGGCCGAGTAAATTCCCGCGCTTGTGACCGCGTTTTAGGGCTTTTCCCGAAATAATGATGTCTCCATCATGTTTAACACGTCCGCATAAAGCTTTGATAAAGCTAGTTTTTCCAGCGCCATTTGGACCGATGATACCAATGAGTTCACCGGGTTCCACCTGCAGGGTTAGCCCGCGCAGCGCCTTATGGTCTCCATAACTCACTCCCAGATCATTTACGCAGAGGGCTTGGCTCATAGGTTTAAGAAAGAAAACTGAGCATCAAGAACAGCCTCTAAAAGCTTGATATTGGATAAGTCAGCGCGGCTAAGCGCATCTTTGGCGCATGATATATAGCCCGAGAGGCGCTCCATAGCCGCTTCAGAGCCTGCAATGGCTAATATCGTAGCCTTGCCGACATCACGTCCGACAGATTTCTCGGCTTGCTCATCGCTCATCACGGTGTCTTTGACATCGTCCATAAGCTGAAAGGCCAGGCCTAGGTGGTAGGAAAAGTCTTTAAGTGCGGCGCGCTGACTCGCCGACGAATTGGCGAGAATAGCGGCGGCCTCGACGGAAAAATCAAAAAGCGCGCCTGTTTTAAGCGTATTAAGCCGTTCAATTTCAGCAATACTGGCATCATCATCTGTATTAGATAAATCCGCCATTTGTCCTGCGATAAGGCCTTTAGAGCCGACCGCATAAGAGAGCAAATCAACGAGTTCAACGCGCTGCGCAGCGCTCACCTTTTCAAGACGCGATATAACGCCAAAGGCACGGTTAAGCAAAGCTGTAGCGCTTAAAATGGCCGTGCTTTCATCAAAGGCGATATGGGTCGTGGGTTGATTGCGTCGAACATCCGCATCATCCATACAGGGCAAGTCATCGAGAATAAGCGAGGCGGCGTGAACCATCTCTGCGACGCAGCCCACATCAATGGCGGCCTTGCCATCAAATCCTGCGCCTTTGGCAACGAAAAGACAGAGCAGTGGGCGGAACCTTTTACCGGGTGAGAGCAGGGCGTGGCGCTGCGCTTCGTGCAGGCGTGCGGGCCATGTTTGCGCGCTCGGAACGATACTTGCCAAACGCACATCAATAAGTCCGCGGGCGGCATTGAGCGCATCTTGATGGGATGTCACGTCTGATATGGGATGGGCATTAGCGGCCAAATCACTCTCCTCTTCAAACATATTCTGGCATAGGACGCTAGGCGAAGAAAGGGAAGAATAGCGCTTGATAATACGAAGCTTGTTGGCCTGCAAGCCGCACGTAGCTAAATATAGTACCTGTATCCTATAGCATTTTCATGGCATTAGCGAGCCTATCTGCTCATGCCCTTAGGCTCATAAGGCATCTTCAATGAGAATATGAGCCTTATTGATGCAGGCTTTTACCTTAAACACATCAGCCATGCGCTCGTTTGTGAGCGTATCTTGCGGCGAACCATCGGCAATGATGCGTGCGTTTTTCATCCAAATGAGCCTGTCTGCATATTGCGCGGCTAGATTAATATCATGAAGCACAACAAGCGCGCCGCGCGCTGGGCTCACATAATTTTTTATCAATTTCATAATCCTAATCTGATGCCGAGGGTCGAGGGCGGCGACAGGTTCATCGGCAATTAGAAATGGCGCTTGAGCGGCAAAGGTGCGCGCGCAATGCACGCGGGCGAGCTCACCCCCTGATAGGCTATTGGCGCGCCGTTCCGAAAGATGCTGAATATCGCAAGCTATCATCACGTCTTCTATGAGGGCTTTGTCACTTGGGTTTAGCTTTGCGGGGCTCGTGCCGAAAGCGAATCGCCCGAGTGCCACGACATCTGAAACGATATTTGGCCATGCCAATAGGCGGGTTTGCGGCAGATAGGCAATCTGGCGAGCTCGTTTAATGGGAGAAAGCTTTTGCACATCCATGCCGTTTAGTGTGACCTGTCCTGTGTCGGGTTGAATGAGTCCTAAGAGCGTTCGTAGGAGCGTTGTCTTCCCCGCGCCATTTGGGCCAATCAGCGCGGTAAGTTCGCCAGGTTTTAGCTCAAGCTCAATATCTTTGATGAGCTGGCTGTCATCAGCTAAAACACTAATATTGCGGGCTTGCATAATCATTAGACATGCCCCCCGCGGTCATATTGTTTCATAGCGATAAAGATGAAAGCGGGCGCGCCTATAATCGCAGCAACCACTCCAAGCTTTAGCTCTGTTTGCGTGGGCGCGATGCGCACACCAATATCGGCGAGTACGAGGAAAATACCGGCGAGCAGGGCCGACGGAATAAGCGCGCGGGCAGGGTCGTGGCGTACAAAGGGGCGTATGACGTGCGGAGCGACGATGCCGACAAAGCCGATGGCTCCCGCTATAGATACGGCCGCGCCAGTGGCCAGACCTGCCCCTAAAACAATATAGATACGCAGGCTTTTAAGATTGACTCCTAGCCCGCTTGCCGCTTCTTCCCCGAGGGTCAGGGCGGATAGCCCGCGGCGGTTCAGATAAAGGATAAGTCCTCCGAGACCTATAAAGGGTACGGCCAAGGTGAGGTCATCTAGGCTTCGATTGGCCACAGAACCCAAAGTCCAATTTATCAAATCGGCCAGCGTGAAAGGGTTGGGCGCGAGGTTTAGTAAAAGGCTCATGGCCGCGCCTGCAAAGCTGGACAGGCCAACCCCTATCAAAATGAGCGTGACGACAGAGCGGGTTTTAATCGCGGCTAGCGCTATTATCGTTGTCGCAAAGAGGGCGCCTGCAATAGCGGTGAGCGGCACAAGCCAAGGGTTGCTAGTAGCCAGTCCGTAATAAATCACAAATGTCGCCGAAAGCGAGGCGAAGGCGGAAACGCCTAAAACGCCCGGTTCGGCGAGTGGATTTCGCAAGAGCCCTTGCAAGGCTGCCCCGCTTATGCCTAAGGCCGCGCCCACAAAGAAAGCGGCAAGGGCGCGCGGCAGGCGTATTTGAGTGATGACGATAGTGTCACCCTCGCTGCCTTGGCCAAATAATCCCGCAAAGACCTGACCGAGGCCTAGGGGCGTGGAGCCGAGCAGGCAGGCCAAAATTATCGATAGAAACGCTGTAAGGACTAAAACTGGATTTAAAGCTGATGGCACGATGATAACCTATTGAACGCCTTCACTTTGGGCTAAGGCTTCGATCGCATCAATAGCAAACCATGCCCCGCAAGACATATAGCTACCCTTGAGCTTGGCCGTAGGAAGATTTTCCATCTGCTGCCGTGCTATGGGATGACGCGCCGCGCTCCAGCCATTTCTCTCCGTCTTATTCGTGTCAAAAAAAGCAGCCGCTATCATATCTGGCGGCTCATAAGCTAAGCGTTCTAAGGGGAGTGAACGCCAGCCCGCTGAGGTCTCATAATTTTCTAGCCCTGCAGCCACCATCATTTCATCTATAAGCGAGTCTGGGCCCGTTGTCGCGCCTGCTGGCGTGACATAAAGCGTGCGGGGCTTACTGTCGTGCTTTTCTAGAGCTTCTAGGCGCATATTTATTTCATCGACCATAGTCTCACCCTTTTCCGGCACGCCAAGGGCATTAGCGATATCCTTAGTCACGCTTTTGATGTCGTCTATGTCAGCGGCCCAGCCTATATTGACGACAGGAATTCCTGCGCGCTTAAAGAACTGCGCGGCGTTAGGCCCGCCGCCATAAGAGCGAATAATTAGGTCAGGCTTTAACACAATCACATCTTCTGCACTCGCGCGTACGCGCGGGAAGCCTTTGGCGTGCTCTCGCATATAAGAGAAACGGGCCTGTGCATCGGGCGATAGGGCAAGGATATGCTCTGGCTCGAGCATTTTTAGAGCATATTGATCGGCGCAGTAATCAAGGCTGACTACGCGTTGCGGCCGCGCAGAAGATGTTGCGTTATTATGACTTGTTTCACGCTTAACTGTAGCTGCGGGACTACAGCCGAGTAGCAGAGCCATTCCAAGACTTGCCAAATAATATGTGAACCGCATGAACATAATGTCAATTAAAGGGGCTATAGTTGCTGCGCTTAGAAATCAATGCCCGTTGGTCTTTAATATGCATATTTCGCTTCTTGGGATTTTAAACGCGCATTGCTGTTTTGGCAAGAGGCAGCAGATCGCTTAAGTCACGACTATGGAAAACGAGAGTTGAGCCGGGGTGGCAATGAAATACATTCCCTTCAGTCAAGGGAGAGGATAATTGAGAGTGATTAACCGTAGACGCGCCATTCTATCGAGCCTCTCGGTCTATCCCGCATATCTATTTCTTGGAGGGTGCCTAAATGCTTCCAAAGATGGATCTTCAGATTTATCCGTCGTTACTCGGCTGATAGAATTGCAAATTCCTTTAAACAATGTGGACAATCACATTTATAAAGATATCGCTTTAAAGCTTATCAAGAATTCAGCCCTAGATCAAAATCTAGCAGGTGCTTTGTCATCGGCGCGCTCCGCACTAGGCGCTTCTGCATGGGTAGAGAAAAGTGAAGATGAGCAAATCAGCAAGCTGCAAGAATTAGAGAAAGAACCTTGGTTTTTCCTATTCAGTTTCCAAGCAAAGGAT
>CALKIX010000070.1 GCA_937995665.1 uncultured Hellea sp.
ATTGGTCAATAGATTTGGAGTAGCGGGGATAAAGCCTTCATCAATATCTAATATGCCGTCATTATCGTCATCAATATCCGTAAAATCTATAACTCCGTCTCCGTCAGTATCCACATCTAGGCTCTGAATAGAAATAGGGTCAGAAGCGGTGAGCTCAGCAAATGATGTTGAGAAGGTCGCAATACTTGCAACTGTGCTATCCGTCTGACCCGTTAGCGGAGCTGTGCTCTTATCATTCTTATCCCCCAAAAGTGCATCAAATTGTGAAATCCAATTATCCTGCTCTATATGCGGCGCCTCAAAGATAAGGTCAGTGGCGTCTTGCGCGCCGTCAACTGTCATAACATCGAGCGCTATTTCCGCCCCAGTTGCCATCGCAGCTGCATCGAGCAAAATCCGCGGTTCCAAAGTGACAAGACCAAACTTATCTTTCGGGGAGATTGCGCCCAGTCCTAATTCTGAAGCGCTATTTAGAATTTCTGATTTTCTAGATTTATTTGACATGGCGTCGTCCTCACATCTGACAGGATTTATCGGTCACGAGACGGAGTCCCGCTTAAAGGTCATTTCATCAAAGCTGACTGGGTAAGGTTTGAGACCCGCTATAGCGCTTCACGCGAAACGCGACGGTCCTCAAAGCTCAATCAGTCATAAACTCTACTGGCCCGGGTTTTGGCTACGGCTGTCCCATAGGCTCTCAAGGCTGGCCGCTATGGTTGCGATATCTTCATCGCCGCGAATATCCGCGCCATAAGGGTCATAGCCCATTGAGGTATAAATATGCGCCGCGGCCTCTTTCATCTCGGCATGAATGGCGTCGCGCCTCGCCTCTGAGATAAGTCCGTTCATTCGCTCACGAACCAAAGTTTGCCGTGAGGCTGACGAGGCCGTTGCGAGGGCTTCAACTTGGCCCAATATATCGCCTTGGACCTGCGCGCCTTGCTCGGCGGTCAGGTAAGCCGTCATTAAGCCTTCATAACGGGCACGCGAGACACCGACTTGAGTCATTACGGCCATCGCTGAGGCCAGACCGCGTTGCTTTTCAAGTTCAAGCCTTGCATTCGCTTTACGTTTATTCGCTGAAACTTTGAACACATTGAGCAGGTTCCAGCTTGCTCTCGCGCCGTAATCCGCCCAATTATTATTAAACAGAAAATCATTTGAGCTGACATCCAGCCCCGCAAAGCCTTCTATTGAGGGCAGCGCTTCAAGCACGGCCTTTTTGATTTCTTTCTCGCCAATGCGCTGCGCATAGACACTTTCGCGAACCTCAGGACGAAGCTGCAAAGCCGTATCAATCATCTCCTCATATGTCAGGACGAGGCGCGAGGGACGGCGTGTATGGGTTGGCATTGATAAGTTAAAGTCTTGATCTGGTGATAGGCCCATAAGCGAGGCTAATTCCATTTTTGACATTTTCAGCTCGCGCAACATTTTCTGAGCCTGCGCCTGTATGTCATTAAGTTCTCGCTGATATGAGAGCGCCGGCATTGGCGCAGTTCTGCGCGAGACATAAAGCGCTCGCGATTGATCAAAGGCTTGGCGCACTTCCCCCTCAAGAGAGGCGAGGCGCGTGCCGAGCCGCTCTGAAGATACGGCGCGCCAATAGGCGCGGTGTACATCTTCCATAATTTGAATCACCGCTTTACGGCGGCGCTCTTCATAAATTTGAACTTCATTGCCTAATTGTTCTGCGCGTATCTTTGACAGGCCATAATCCAGCACATTCCAGCTTGCCGTAAGGTCCGCTGTAAAAACATCACGCTCAGTAGAGGTTGATGGCTCTAAGGATTCGCGGCCCGACAGCAGGGATAGGCTTGAAGAGCCCGCTTCATTATTGCGACCATAATAACCCCCATTGGCAATAATTTTTGGCAACACATCATAACGAGAGACATCATAGTCTTGCCTCGATAGATCAAGCTCCATCATCGCGACGCGGTGATCAAGGTTATATTTCAATGCCCGCGCCATGGCTTCATAAAGCGTAATAGACTGGGTGATAGGTTCTTGGCTTGATGAAACAGCCTCTTTTAAGTTCACAGCATTTTCTAAAGCTTCTGCAGGCGTAATCCCCTGCGGGGCCGTTGTGCAGCCGATGAGAAATAATCCCACAGCTGTGCTCACAAATAAGTTCCTCATAGATCTCTCTCCAATGTAATCTCTAGTTGTAAATTACAAGAAAGCTATGAAGGAATTCTTAATATAAACCAATAAGTTGTATCTAATTCTTAGAAAGGCTTATCTAAATCGCTGATATATATAAAGACTTATTTATGCACTCTTTTTAGTTGTCCTCATTAACGATATTTTAAACTTACAATGCAATCTATAGGTGCACAACAAAATGGGAACGCATTCATGTTTAAAGGGGTATGTTTTGGAATTAGCGCTGCCGCGCTTCTTGGTGTTTCGGCCTATGGATCAGAGCTGAATTCTACCGCGTCCATAATAGATTCCAAAGCCGAGCTTGGCGCCTTTCAAACGCGGGGCGTGCTGCGCTCAGGCCAAAGCGCCGACATCGCCGCAGGCATGGCGGGGCGTCTTTTAAAGGCAGGTTATAAGCCGGGACAAAAATTTTCCTCTGGTGCTCTACTCGCAAAATTTGACTGTACGCGGCAAGAGGCTGAGCTCGCCGCTCTCACTCAAGCGCATAAAACATTAAAAGCGAAATATACCAATCAAGCCGAACTTTTTGAGCTTGGCGCAGCGGGCGAGCTGGATGTGACCATCGCCCGTTCTGAAATGCAGCAAGCGGGCGCAGAGCGCGACGCGTTAAAAGCCAGACTAAAAGATTGCGAGATCTATGCCCCTTATGCTGGCTTTGTCACGCAGCGCCATGTCTCAGCCTATGAAACCCCACAAGCGGGCCAGCCCCTCTATACAATTGAGCGCAGCGATACACTAGAGATTTCAATTATTGCACCTTCAAAATGGATGCGCTGGATTAAGACAGGTAAAAGCTTTGACTTTAGCGTTGATGAAACAGGCGAAGTTTTCAAAGCAAAAATTATTCGCCTTGGTTCGGCCGTAGATCCAGTCAGCCAAACGATAGAACTGACCGCAAAACCTACTGGGCGCACACAAGCCCTATCTGGCATGAGCGGGCTGGCTAATTTTGGAGTAAATCCATGAATGCCCCAGCACGAAATATCAGCCGAAACATAACAAGGAGCTGTTCAAAAAATAAAGGCGGCAACGGGCCTATTATTAGAAAGGAAAAGCCCGAAGAAAAACCCAGCGAGCCTTCCCCCTTGCAAGTTCTCATAGCCATTGAAGGCGAGGCCTTGGCGGCAAAAGACCAGCTTTCACTCAAACATATTGCCGTTAACCGCCCTCGCGCATTATTGCCATGCGGGCATATAATCTGGGTCGCGCGGCGTGGCCGCAGCTTGTCGCTGGAGGCGATATCTTCGCAAGCCCAAATTGATAGAACATCCCCCTTTATCCAATGGATTACGGGGCAGCTTAAATCGCGCTTTAACAAGTTTGAGCCTGAGCAGTCTATGAACTGGCAATTTGAAGCGCGGCGCGCTTCAGATAGTTTTACCTACCCCTTTACTTACGGCACTTACGCGCCCTTTAGCCCTGACCCCAAAGCTGGAGGACTGCTCTTTACGCGCGGAGAGCCTTTCACTGAAAGCGAACAAGCGCAAATCATGCGACTTTCCCAAATTTTCGGCGTAGCCAGCGCGGCGATTGGGCGCAAAAAACGCGCCCGTATGAGCGTGAAAAAACGCAGCCTGACGCTGGGAATTGCGGGGCTACTCATCCTGGCCGCCTTTATTCCTGTACCGATGACGACGCTCGCGCCGGCCGAAATTGTCGCCGATAGCCCCTTTATGATTACCGCGCCCATTGACGGCGTTGTTGAAGAAATCCTCATACCGCCCAATAGCGAAATTACCCAAGGCCAGCCGCTTGTCCGCCTCGTCGACACTCAGCACCGCAATGAATTTTTACTTGCGGGCCAAGAACAATCCGTGGCCCAGGCCCGTCTGCGCCAAGCCTCGCTAACATCGTTTATTGATAACGAAGCCAAGCGCTCACTTGCCGTCGCGCAAGCAGAACAAAAACTTGCCGTTGCTCGGCAAGACTATGCGCAAGACCGGCTTTCCAAAACAACATTAAGCGCGCCCGTCGCAGGGCTTGCAATTTATTCTGACCCAACAGATTGGGCGGGAAAGCCTGTCGCAACCGGTGAGGCGATTATTCAAATCGCTGATCCCACACGCGTATTGCTGCGTATTGATGCCCCCCTCGCAATTGGCGAGACTTTACAAAGTGGTGCGCGTGTGCGGATGTTTTTAGATAGCGACCCCCTAAAAGCCATCGAAGCCGAGCTTACCCAAGCCAGCTATTATGCTACGCCGACGGCTGATGGGCATATGGCCTATGAAGCTTATGGTCGTCTCAAGCTTAACCCTTCACAAGACCCTCCAAATGCGGCCTCACCCCAACCGCGTATTGGAACGCGCGGTGTTGCCAAGATATATGGTGACACCGCGCCTTTGGGATTCTGGCTATTGCGCCGCCCGATTACAATCGCGCGACAATTTATTGGTTTTTAGATGAGCGCTCCCTCGGGATATTTACCGGCCCTGCGCGAAGAGCTATCCTTATTGCCCGGGCCAAATGCAGATGATGGCTCGCCCCGCTGGCTGCTATTTGACCCCGTGCGCAATGTCTTTCACAGCCTAACCCAAAATGCGGTGAGCCTGCTGGGCGCATGGAGAGCGGAGCCCGTTGACGCCGCTTTAGCGCGTATAGAAAAGACCCATCCAGATCTCGACCTGACGGAGGGTGATCTTAAAGATATGACGCAATTTTTATTTGAGCAAAAACTCACCCAAATGCCGCCGTCCAATGACCCTGAAACCTTAGCATCCCAAGAAGCGCATATACGCAAGCCCTTTCACGAGCAGCTGATCCATAAATATCTATTTTTCAGAATCCCGCTCTTTGCCCCGCAAGCCTTTTTGGATGCCACCGCGCCCCTTATTGGCTTTATGTTTAAGCGTGCCACTTGGGTCATAATTTCAACGATAGGCCTTATCGGCCTATATTTTGCCGCGCGGCAATGGGAGCAATTTGTTAGCACCTTCATGCATTTCTTCACGCTTGAGGGTTTTATTTTCTACGCCATGACTTTGGTGGTTATTAAGACCATTCACGAGCTAGGCCATGCCTATATAGCCCACCGCTTTGGCGCACATGTTAGCGTTATAGGACTGGCTTTTTTAGTCATGTTTCCGATTTTATATACGGATACAACAGATGCGCACCGCCTGACAAAGCGGCGCGAAAAAGTGCTCATTGATGCGGGCGGCATTATTGCCGAGCTCGCCATTGCCTCAATTGCGATTTTTCTTTGGAGTTTTCTGCCCGATGGCCCCTTGCGCTCGGCCGCCTTTTTTGCTGCGACCACAAGCTGGGCACTCAGCCTTATGGTCAATCTGAACCCCTGTATGCGTTTTGATGGCTATTACCTGCTTAGCGATATGTTCAAAATTCAAAACATGCAGGCCAATGGCTTTGAGCTCGGACGTTGGAAAATGCGCGAGTTTCTTTTTGGCTTTGGCCGCGAGAAACCCGTCAAACTCCCTGCGCGAAAAGAAGCGGGGCTTTTGCTCTATTGCTACACAACTTGGGTTTACCGCTTTTTCCTCTTTATCGGGATTGCGCTTTTGATTCACCACATCTTCCCAAAGGCCATTGGGATTGTCTTATTCACTATCGAAATTCTCTTTTTCATCGTCATGCCTATATGGCGAGAACTTAAACATTGGGGAACCCATATCATGTCTATACTCACATCACGCCGCGGCGCCGTAACGCTGTTAATCTGCGCTGGGCTTATTTGCGCTTTCATCTATCCTTGGCAGAGCCGCATTACGGCCCCTGCCCTGATGCAGCCCAGCCTGCAAAGCGAAATATACCCGCGCTCAGCCGCGCGCATAGAGGCGCTCTTTGTACAAAATGGAGAGGCGATACAAAAGGGCCAAATCCTCGCAAAGCTCAGCTCAGATGCGCTGCATCTTGACGCCGCCCAAGCGCAAAGGCGTATTGATCTGCTCCGCGCCCAGATGGCACGCCAAGCCTCGGATTTAGAAGAGCGCCGCCAAAGCTCGGTTCTGCGCGATGAATTACGTGCCCAAGAGCTCACCTTACAGGCCAGTTTACAAGCCATTGCAGAGCTTAAAATTATGGCGCCTCATGACGGGGTTATAAGTGATATGCCCAGCACCTTACACACAGGCCGCTATGTTAAGCAAACAGAGCGCCTTATGCGCCTTGTGGCCAAGGATGATTTTGAGATGCTTGCCCTGCCCCGCGAGGATATGGCCGCGCGCCTTAAAAACGGAGCCAGCTTTACTTTTATTAGTGATGATTTACGCGCGCCCCGCCTAAAAGGAGAGCTTCATCATATCGCCCCGACCAGCGAAGCCGCCATATCCCAGAAAGTCTTAACCTCGCTGGCTGGCGGGCCTCTGGCCGTTCACGAAGACGATGATGGCCATATCATCGCCGATAATGCGGTTTTCAAAGTCCGAGGGCGGCCAGAAGACTTTGCTATTTTAGCGCGGGCGCAACGCGGCGTTGTCAAAATAGAGGCCGAGGCACAAAGCCCCGCTCAGGCACTCTGGCGCAGCATAGTCCGCGTGCTTATCCGTGAGACTGATTTTTAGGACCGTACATTGAACGATTAAATGATGAACCCATTTGACTTTTTCACCATGGGGGCCTAACGCCCGCGCTTATTGGCTCATTCAGGGTCACCTGAATTGAGAATACCATGTCAGACTTTAAATCCCTTAACCTTGCCGGCCCGATCATGTGGGCGCTTGATGAATTAGGTTACACTACGCCGACCCCTATACAGCTTAAAGCCATCCCAGACGTCATCAAAGGGCGCGACCTTATGGGTATCGCGCAAACAGGCACTGGCAAGACGGCGGCTTTTTCACTGCCTTTGCTGCATCACCTCTGTGTCAATGACCATGAGCCTCCGCGCAAAGGTGCGCGCGCTCTTATCTTGGCCCCTACACGCGAGCTGGCCTCACAAATCGCCGTCTCGATTGAAGATTATGGCCGCAAGATGGATTTCCTCTCGGTCACGACCGTCTTTGGCGGCGCTTCTATCCAGCGCCAGATTAAGCGCCTGTCTGGCGGGAATGACATTATTGTAGCTACGCCGGGCCGCTTGATTGATTTGCTAGACCGCAAAGCGGTGAGCCTGCGCGATATTGAAATGCTAATTTTGGATGAAGCAGACCAGATGATGGATATGGGCTTTATACATGCCCTCAAACAAATAGTTCCGCTACTGCCTGAAAAGAGACAGACTTTGTTTTTCTCTGCCACCATGGTGCCGAAAATTAAAAAGCTTGCGGGTCAGTTCCTCAATGACCCTGTCACAATTTCTGTCACCCCCGCAAATTCCACAGCCGAGCGCGTCGAGCAGCGCGTCACCTTTGCTACATCCGCGCAAAAGCCGGCCTTGCTTGGCCTATCCCTGCTTGACCCCGAAGTTGACCGCGCCCTTGTCTTTACCCGTACCAAGCACGGGGCGGATCGCTGTTGTAAGCGCCTCGCGCAAATCGGGCTCTCTAGCATGGCCATTCACGGCAATAAATCTCAAGGTCAGCGCCAATTTGCGCTCTCGCAATTTCGCGAAGGCATTATCAAAATTCTCGTCGCCACCGATGTGGCCGCGCGCGGCATTGATATTGAAGGCATCACCCATGTCTTTAATTATGAAATCCCGAATGTGCCCGAGCAATATGTTCACCGCATTGGGCGTACGGCGCGGGCGAACCGTTCTGGCATTGCCCATGCCTTTGTTGCCAAAGATGAGCGCGGCTATCTCAAAGATATTCAGCGGCTTTTGAAAACAACCATTCCTGTTGTTGAGCTGCCTGAAGATTTTGACAGCCAATCACGCGCTCTGGCCTTGCGCGAGCCTGTGGCGATGGTTGAAAAGCCCAAAGTCGAAACCCGTAAGGGCCGCGGAAAATCCAATAAAAAGAAAAAAGCGCGTTTTTCCAAAGATAAAGCCAAAAAATCACAAAGCGAATTTAGCGATAATTCCGACGCGCCGCGCCGCAATAAAAAACCTCACCGCGGACAAGGTAAAAGCGAGGCTCAGCCTGCGCGTAATGAGGATAAGCCTAAACATTTTGAGAAAGGCGATGACGGTTACCGTGGCCGCAAACCTAAATCTGAACACAAAGATGGACACAGCGAAAGAAGTCGCGGCGAAAAGAAAAGCTGGGACAAAAAAGGCGGCGGGAAAAAGAGCTGGGATAAAAAGCCCAAAAACAGACAAAGCGGCGAAAGCCGTGATGAAAATGAGCGCGCCGCGCGCGGGCCAAAACGCGGCGATAGCAAACGCCCCAATAATCGTGATGATAAGCACGGTAAATCTGGCGAGGCTAAGAGCTATGGCAAAAACAAAGATTCGCGCGCAGCCCGAAAGGCCGTCAATCAAGCCCGCCATGCCGAACAGCATACTCGCCGTAAGCCCAGAGACGGCGATAGATCAGACAGCGAAAAACCTGCTGGAAAATCGGGCGGTAAGCCTTTTGGCAAAAAGCCTGGCTTTAAAGATGGCGGCAAGCCAGCCGCGAAGAAGCCTCACCAAAAGTATGGGCAACGCCGCACGGGCGGGAATTCAAAAGGACGCCCTTCTGGCGGGAAACCGCCAACGAAAAGATAGGGTAACTGGCTTAACTCCCCGCCTCCATGGCGGCGAGTTTTGAGGCTTGGTCTTCGCCGATAAGCGCGTCGATAACCTCGCCAAGCTCATCGCCGGCGACAATTTTATCGAGCTTATAAAGCGTCAAGTTAATACGGTGATCCGTCACGCGGCCCTGCGGGTAATTATAAGTGCGGATGCGCTCGGAGCGGTCGCCAGAGCCGACTTGGCCCGCGCGCTCTTCCGCGCGTTCGCTATCAATGCGCTGCTTTTCCATATCATAGAGCTTCATTTTCAAAAGACGCTCGGCATTGGCGCGGTTCATATGCTGGGATTTGGCATCACAGACCACAACAACGCCCGTTGGGATATGGGTCATACGCACCGCGGAATCTGTTTTGTTAACGTGCTGGCCGCCCGCGCCTGAAGCCCGCATTGTATCCACGCGCACATCGCCCATTGAAAAGCCTATATCCACATCCTCGGCTTCGGGCAGGACCGCCACAGTTGCAGCGGAGGTATGAATGCGCCCTTGGGTTTCTGTGACAGGCACACGCTGAACCCGGTGAACGCCGCTTTCAAATTTCATCTTTCCATAAACACCCGCGCCAGAGACCGAGGCAATGATTTCCTTATAGCCGCCCATATCGGCTTCACTATCGGATTCTACTTCAACCTTCCAGCCATTGAGCTGTGCGTAGCGCGAATACATCGCAAAAAGATCGCCCGCGAAAATCGCAGCCTCATCCCCGCCCGTACCAGCGCGAATTTCAAGCACGACGGAGGCATTATCATCCTTATCTTTAGGCAGGAGCAGGAGCGAGACTTCTTTCTCGATAGCAGGAAGACTGTCTTTCAGGCCCTGCAATTCTTCTTTGGCCATGGCGCCCATTTCAGGATCATCGAGCATAGAGGACAGCTCTTCCATTTCGGCGCGAACGGCTTGTAGCTTGCGCACGCCTTCCGCGACAGGGCGCAGCTCGGCGTAGTCTTTACCAAGCTGGACAATCTCGTCGCTGTCAATTGTCGCACCCATACGCGCTTCAATTTGTTCGAAGCGGTCAACGACTTGAGAAAGCTTTATATCCGGAATATTCATGTGCGCGGGATAAGCTGAAATCGCAGGCTTGTCGAGTGGATTAGCCGTTTTGCAGCCCTAATTCTCTGACTCTTCAAAAAAAGTCAAAAGCCGCTCGACAAAACGGTCTAGAATTTCTTGATCCATATCATCCAATTTCATCCGCGAATATTGAAACGCACTCGCCATTATAATTCTAGCATCCGACATATTCTCACGGGGCGGATCAAGACGCGTATGAATGCCTGACAAAACCCAAGACTGGAACTTCAAAAAAGCCGGACGCACTTCATCGCTAAAGGTAGCAGACCAATTTAGTATAACCTTAGCTACGTCAGGGTGTTCGGAAACCAAAAACTCAAAAGCCGCTGACATGAAACCAACCGAGCCCCTATATTTCGGACGTATTGGGAAGATATCAAACATCTTATCAAAGACATTATAGACTTCCTGAAACACCGCTTGGGTCAGAGCTTGACGCGTTGGAAAGTAATTAAAAACTGTGGCAGTGGACACATTGGCACGCTTAGCAACATCTCCATGTCCCGCGCGCATAACGCCTAGATCAGCATAACACATCATTGCACAAGCCAGCAATTGTTCACGCCTATCCTCAGGCGACAATCTTTTTTGCCGTAACTTTGCTTTTAATTCTTGTGCCACCATATTAACCTAAAGAGATGAACATAAATGCCTGCAAGCGAAAAACAAGTCATTCATTAGCATTTAATGTAAGGGCTTTATGCATTTATACGCCATACACTCAAGAGTTGATTTGAATGTTTTTCCCTACTGACTTACTTGTTTTTTGAAATAATATTTACTTCACGTTGCGGGAAAGGAATAGAAATTCCGGCCGCCTCCAAGGCACGGTTTATTTCCGTATGAAGGCTATGTTTTACCGGCCAGCGATCTTCGAAATTTCTCAGAAACACCCTTATATCAAAGTCCAATGAACTCTCACCAAAGCCAATGAAGAGAGCCTGAGGCGCAGGCGTTTCAAGCACTTTGCTATTTGACCTTAAAACATCGAGCATGATTTCGCGGGCCTTATCAGTATCTGAACCATAGGCAATACCCACTGATATTGTTAGGCGCGTGACGGAATTTGACAAGGTCCAGTTCGTTACCCGTTCGCTAATGAGCGCCTCATTTGGAATCAGAATTTCGCGGTTATCCAAATCGCTCAGCGTGGTTGCGCGAATTTTAATGCGCGATACAATTCCGCTTTGATCACCGATAGTAACATAATCACCAATGCGCACCGGACGCTCAAAGAGAATAATCAGGCCCGAAATAAAGTTGGCGATAATTTTCTGAAGACCAAAACCAATACCAACGGAAAGGCCGGTCACAATCCAGCGTAATTGTGACCATTGCAAACCCAGCCTATCAAAGCCAATTACCACGCCTGCCCCAACAATAATATAGCCTAATATCGTCGTAATGGCATAGCGTGTGCCGGGGTCAACACCGGCGCGGCTGAGCACAAAAATCTCAAGAAAGGCTGGCAGGTTGCGCGCCGCAATAAAGGTTAAACCCAGAATCGCAGCGGATTGAATAAGGTTCCACAGGGTGATTGGAATTTGCACATCCATGGAGGCGCCATCATCGCCAATAATTTGGCCTCTATAGCTGCCAATCTCTACATCATTAAAAACGGACAGGGCTGGCAATAAATCAGACCAGATAAACCACATGACCACAGCGAAACCAATCGCTACGATTGTGTTAAGCAGGCGCATAGATTGCAGGCTCATTGTTTTGACATTAATTTCGCTTGTATCAACGGGCGGCGGGGCAGGAATGTCTTCGCCGGCCTCCTCGGCTTTTAATTTTTCCTCATGCGCTCGCAAAGCCGCATCGCGCCGCTCTATGGCTTGATTAAGACTTAACCGGCGCTGGGCCACCATAATGGTACGGCGCACAAGACCAAAGATGACATAGGTTAAAAGAAAGACCCAGCCTGATAAGAAAATGCGGCTAAGAAGCTCATTGGCCGTATCATAATATCCCGCGGCGGCCAACACAGCCGCAATGAGCGGTAATCCAATAATAATAAGGGTCAGCACCACGCGATATTTAAGAAATGCACTTTCATCTTTAAAGCGGCTTAAATAGGCCTCTCTGTCTTGCCAAAAAACCTGATAGCCAAAATTCGACAGAGCCAAAGCTGTTAGAATAAAGACGCCGAGGCCAAAGCCCTCATAGATATTTTTATCCGTATGATCTTGGGTGAAAGTAATCGAAATCGTCAATAAGCCTAAAACCGGGATAAACCATTTCAGATGCTTGTTCACCGTTTGGCGAAAGGCTTTTGGCAAATTGTAATGCGCGCCAAATAGTGAATTTTCTTTATCCCAAGCATGCCAGATTAAAAATAAGAGCGCGAAGAAAATAAGATAGAAACAACTATGTTCTGCCGCCTCTACATAAGGACTCGCCGAAGCGCTGGCCTTAAATAAGAGCCATAAAGTAAGAAAGATAAGCGGGAGTGGAAGCACAACAAAAAGCGATTGCAAGATAACAATCGGCGTATGCCAATAGCTATCCTCACGAATGCGCTTAACCTTGCTTGCCCGGGCCTTTATAGATTCCCATACGCCAGCGCGCAGCGTCACGATCAGAAAAATAGCGCAAAGCATGATCATGACAACGGGCCAGAGTGCGCGAATTTGTTCAATTAAAACATTTAGTAAAGTCTGAAGGGAATCAAATGTGAGTATTGAGAGGCCACCAAGGATGAACTTTTTGGGCCAATCAAAATTAATCGCTGGCACGCTGGGTATCCAAAGTAGCTGTTCTGCTAATAAAGTTTTCATCGCATCTGTTTTAGCGAGCAAATCTTCTTGTACAGCTTGCAGCTCGACAATTTCGGTTATGCGCGTTGACGCCATGGTCGACAGCCTTAGGAGCATATCGCGCCTTTCAGTATAAAGGTCATTATAGGCCTTTTTATCCTCATCAGTCAGCGCTGGGGTGTCCTCATAATTTCCAAATAGACTTACAAAATCACCAATGGGCTGACTGACAAGCCGCGCGGGCATTTCCCGGAGGCTGTCTTGTGCAATGAGACGTTTTTGGGTCACAGAAATCAAAATATTTTTGGTGTCACCAATATCATTGGCCAGTGCTCTTGGGGATTGCAATTGATTTGACAAACGACGCAGCGTCGCTCCAGCTTTGCGGTCTAGCCCCCCAAGACTAATAAAATCTTCAGCAACTCGCAGATCTCCCTCAAGACTATCAAGTCTTGTCCGCGCGGCGGCCGAGCGTTTTGAGATAAAGGTGGCCGTATTTGCTAAGCTTATAAAATCATCCGCCAGTTCAATATTGGCAGTGGCTATATCTGTAATTATCGAATGCGCGCCTTGATAAGTCTCAAGGCGCTCTACGGCCGCAGATTTAACTTGCTTGGCTTCATTGGCCCGCCGGCGCCCCGTCACGTCTTGCAAATATTGAACTTCATGTTCAAGGGCTGCAAATTCAAGGTCGCCAAGGGTACGCCGCGACGTTACTATTTCCTGTTGTGCAGGTAGGGCTGCAATCTCTTTTTCAAGCATAACAATTTGGGTCTGGCGCGCATATCGCTGGGCGAGACGGTTATTATGTTGTGCCCGCGCAATGGGATTGGGCTCCCCCTTGCCTGCGCTTAAACTTGTGATTTGCTCATTCAGTTCTCCTAGCTTTGTACGGGCCTGGCTAAGTTCGGTCGGCGCGGCTGTTTGGCGCTTAATGAATAATTGTAAACTATCCTCATAACTATCGAGCTCACTGCGCAGAACACTCAGCGCGCTCTCTTTTGTGATCAGCTCTTGCTCAAGCGCAATCAACGTATCCTCGCGCATAGGCTCGTCTGAAATTCGCTTGGGCGCTTGATTTAATTTTGCGTTGGCCTCTAGCTCTGCTTCCAAAGATGAGAGCGTTTTCGAGGCCGCCTCTTGCAGCTGACTGAAACGCTGTGCCTCTTGCTTGTTTTTACTTGCGCTCTCAAGCCAGTCCAATGTTGATTGCAGGCTCGTCTTTAGGGCGGTCTTATCATCAGCCTCTAGGGCATCATTTTCATCAAGCGCCTCTATTTCGGCAGCAAGTTTTGATGTAGAAATATCTGGAGCCTCAATCCCGTTCTGCGCGCTGGCTGCTGCAAAGCTTAAGAGGCAGATAATGACCGCCAAACATGTAAAACGTATGACAGTCATAGGCTTCATATTAGTGCTTAGCTTTTTTGGCTTTGAAAGCATCCACAGCTTCAAGGCCAGCCGTCTCGCTATTGCCGAGAATTTCAGCTTCTTTCTGGGCCCAAAGGCGCTTTTGATAATTATTGGATAATACATCAGTGACAATCAAGACGCCGACAACCAGATAGAAAGATGATTTACTCATTGCATCAATCGCGAAGCCAAAGATTTTTAGATGGGCAAGATGCGCGCCTTCAGTCACGAGCAAAACCCCAACAAGGAACAAGATGAAAAGACCGAGCACTTCATACATGCGGTTCTTTTTCAAAAACTCTGTGACGGCATCGGCCATGAAGATCATTGCTGCGCCTGACATCAGAATTGCAATAACCATAAGCGGGACTTGGTAAGTTTTTGTTGGCTCACAGCCAATCGCCCCTTGGACGGGATTGGCGATTAGGCTTGTACTACATTCAGATACGCTGCCTGCAAATTGGCCCAAAGTGGCGCCGGCGGCATTAACAATATTAGCCGCATCAACACTGGCAATCGCCATAGCAGAGAGAATCGAGTCAACTGAGAAGACAAGGTTCATCAAGACAATGAGCGCAATAGCTTTACCAACGCTGCGCGTTCCGCTGCCTTCTGAGTGTTCAATATGATCAACAGAGAGCAAGTGATGAATTTCTTTAATGGCTGTATATATAATAAATCCCCCGCCCAGCAACGTGACGAGCGATTGGAAGGTAAAGTCAAATTCAAGGACATTTTCTATGTGCAGGCCGAAAAGCGGAGCTGCAAGTTTGCTAAAGAGCGCCACAATCGTAAAGAGCAGAACTATACGCAAGACTACGGCAATACCAATGCCCCATTTGCGAACCTTTTTGGCCGCTGTAGGATCGCCGACCTTATTACTTTCAATCGCAATATATAATAGGTTGTCAAAACCTAGGACCGCTTGCAGCAATACTAGCATCAATAATGTAAAGAGCGCCTCGAGGGTTAGTAACTCAGCCATATTTATCTCCTTGCAATTTATAATGCGTTAGTCTGATTTGGGCCCGTTTGAAAAGTCTTAACTGTGAACCCCATACTATTGCATAAGCCTCTTTAGCAGGGCATCAAGTTGACGCGCAGTTTTATATTTTATACGTAACTCTCCGCCTGGACCTTTATGGCGTAAATCCGTTTTGAGCCCGAGCATATTCATCAGGTCTTCTTCAACTTTGCGAATATCCGCATCCTTCTGTGCGGAGACTTTGACCTCTGTATTATCCGCGGCCTTAATCCGGCGCACCCAATCCTCGGCCTCGCGCACAGAAAGGCCTTGCGCGGCGATGGCATCGGCCAGCTCTACCGGGTCAGGCGCCGCAATAATAGCGCGGGCATGTCCCGCCGTTATTTTGCCTTTGGCCAAATAAGTCTGGGCACGCTTTGGCAAGCTAAGCAGACGCAGCATATTGGTCACATGAGGGCGGGACTTGCCTATAGCTTGAGCGATATCTTCTTGCGTACGTCCAAATTGCTCGGCCAAAGCTTGGTAAGCTAAAGCCTCTTCAATCGGGTTGAGGTCAGCCCGCTGCACATTTTCAACAACGCCAATTTCCAAAACGTCCTGATCACTGAGCTCGCGTATAAGCACGGGCATAGCATCAAGCCCCGCCTTTAGCGCCGCTTGCCAGCGCCGTTCCCCCGCCACGATCTGGTAGCGCGCTTTAGTGCTAAGAGATATTTTAGTCTCGGGCAGAGGCCTTACAAGAATGGGCTGCAAGACACCTTTATCACGAATAGACTGGGTCAGCTCTGCGAGCTTTTCTTTATCAAAATATTTACGCGGCTGCTCTGTATTACGCTCGAGCAAATCAATCGCAATACTGGTCACGCCCCGCCGTGCCATAGCTGTCTCCTGAGGCTTTGCTGGGGCTGCGGCTTTGGGCGGTTTCGCTTTAGGCTTAGCCTTTTCGCTTGGCGCCTTAACTTCTGGAGCCGCGCTCGTTAGGCTCACATCAGACATAAGTGCGGAAAGACCACGCCCTAGACCGCGTTCAGACGGTTTTTTTGATTTCTTATCTGCCATAACAGCCTAACCTATTGTAATAAATATACTATTTCTTAATTGCGCGCGCATGACGACTTAGCATTTCATCCGCCAAAGCCCTATAGGCCTTAGAGCCTGAGCAATTTGGCGCATATTGCAAAACAGGCTTACCAAAGGATGGCGCCTCAGCAATTCTCACATTTCGCGGAATAATCGTCTTAAAGACGGCGCGGCCCAAATGCTTGCGAACATCGGCGGCAACTTGGGCGGAAAGCCTATTGCGCTGATCATACATTGTCATAATCACCCCGTCGATAACGAGCTGTGGATTGATATTCGCTTTCGCCATTTCTACCGTTTGTAAAAGCTGGCTAAGGCCCTCAAGCGCAAAGAACTCGCATTGCAATGGCACAATGACAGAGCGTGCCGCTGTGAGCGCATTAACCGTTAATAGATTAAGCGAAGGCGGACAGTCAATCAGCACATAATCATAAACCCCATCTTGCGCGGCAAGGGCGCGCTGTAAAATAGTCGTTCGCCCTGCCCGATCGCCGAGCTCAAGCTCAAGTCCCGCCAAATCCATATGCGAAGGCACTATGCTCAGCCCCTCAACCGAGCTTTCCATTGTCGCCTCACTCATCGAAATTTCATCGGCAAAAACATCATAGACCGTAACATCACGTGAGGCCCGCGGGATGCCTAGCCCTGTCGCGGCATTGCCTTGCGGGTCCATATCAATCAGCAGAACTTTCTTGGCTCGCAAAGTTAAAGCCGCGGCCAGATTAATTGTGGTGGTTGTTTTCCCGACCCCACCCTTCTGATTTACAATCGCAATAATACGCGTAGGCTTAGCCATGAAGTCTCCACAATCCGATGCCAGAGGGCTTTAAGGTTTTTGCTTTAATCCCGTGACTTTTAAAACACACCCCGTGGGATTTGAAAAGCTCGGCACTCTCTCGACCTGATAAATCCACGATTTTTCAGCCTCGGTCAATTCCGATGGGGCAGATTCCCCCTTTAAAAATAGTCCCAAACTGTTTTGTCCCCAGAAAGGCTGTGCGTAACTCATCAATCTTGGGAAAGGCGCAAAGGCCCGCGCGGAAATAACGTCATAGGCTTTAGGCTCCACAGCCTCGGCCCGCTCTGATGTTGCGCGCGCTGGAAGGCCCAATTCGCGAATAACCGTGCGCAAAAAGCTCGTTTTTTTGCCCGCCGCTTCAACCATAAGCACCTCACCCTGCCCTCGGTGCTTGCAGTCTATCGCCAGAGATAGCCCCGGAAAGCCTGCGCCAGAACCTAGATCAATAAATTCGCGCGCATTTTCGGGAATATGCGGCGTCACCTGCCAGCTATCGAGCGCATGGCGGCGCCAAAAATCATCTAGTGCCGTTGGCGAAACCAGATTTATACGGCGGTTCCACTTTAGTAAAATCGCATGCCAAGCACGGTAATCGTCCAATGTTTCACGTGAAACACCGCTTTGCAGTGCAAAATCCTCATAACTATAAGCCATTAAACAGCTTTCTTGACGTAAGCCATAACAGCCGTCAGCGCGCCAGGCGTGACACCTTCAATGCGCGCGGCCTGCCCTAATGTAGCGGGACGCACAGCTTCAAGCTTTGTGCGCACCTCATTAGAGAGCCCCCCAATAAAACTATAATCAAGCTTTTCAGGAATACGCAGCCCTTCATCGCGCTGGAAAGCGGCAATATCGCGGGCTTGGCGTTCAATATAACCCGCATATAGCGCCTCTGTTTCCAGATAATGATGCGCAAAAGCTGGCAGCACCGCCAGTTCTGGCCATATAGGCAGCAAATCAGCGCAGTTAATATTGGGATAGGCGAGTAAATCCAAAACATTACGGCGCACCCCGTCCTGATTAATAGACAGGCCATGCTTTTTAAGCACTGTGGGCGTTTCCGCTAATTTCAAGGCTAAGGCTTTGGCGGTTTTCAGCGTTTCTATCTTCGCCTTAAAGGCGGTGCTGCGGGCAGGTTTAACCGCGCCGATGGCCTCCCCGAGCGGCGTTAAGCGCTGATCGGCATTATCAGCGCGCAGCAAAAGGCGATATTCCGCGCGGCTGGTAAACATACGGTAAGGCTCAGTCACGCCCTTTGTAATCAGATCATCAATCATAACGCCAATATAGGCTTGGCTACGATCGAGAATAAAAGGATCGAAACCCGCAACGGCGAGGGCGGCATTCAGCCCTGCCATCAGGCCTTGGGCCGCCGCCTCTTCATAGCCCGTTGTCCCATTTATCTGTCCCGCTAGGTAAAGACCGGGCAAGCGGCGCGTCTCAAGTGTCGCGCGCAGTTCTCTAGGGTCAATATAATCATATTCAATGGCGTAAGCGTAGCGCTGTATTTCAACATTCTCGAGGCCAACAATCGTGCGCAGAAATGTGTCTTGAACTTCAAGGGGTAGAGACGTTGAAATTCCATTTGGATAAACCGTATCTCCATCAGGGTTCCCCGGCAGGCCCTCTGGCTCAAGAAAAATTTGGTGGCGGTTTCTATCAGCAAAACGGACGACTTTATCTTCAATAGAGGGACAATAACGCGGCCCACGCCCTGAAATACCGCCGCCATAAACGGCTGATTTATCAATATTTTCTTGAATTACGCGGTGCGTTTCCTCATTTGTATGGGTAATCCCGCAGCTTATTTGCGGCACGGTGATTTTATCGCTCAGAAATGAGAAGGGGATAGGCGCATCGTCAGCGGGTTGCTGCTCTAGCGCGCCCCAATTAATTGAAGATTTTTTGAGGCGGGCAGGGGTGCCTGTCTTAAGCCGGCCCATCTTAAAGCCCAAACCATAAAGCCTATTAGACAGTCCAATAGAGGGCGCTTCGCCGTGTCGCCCTGCGGGGGTGCGCTCATGGCCAATATGAATGACGCCTTTGAGGAATGTGCCGGTGGTTAGGACAATGCGCTCAGCCGCATATTCAGTGCCGTCCGCCGCCTTTGCGCCAATCACGCGGCCACCTTTGACAATAAGGTCTTCAACGCTCTTGGCGATGATCGTTAGGTTTTCATAATTATGCAGCGTCTTTTGCATGGCTTGTTTGTAAAGCCAGCGGTCACTTTGCGTGCGCGGGCCTTGCACAGCGGGGCCTTTAGAGCGGTTAAGCAAGCGAAACTGAATACCCGACGCATCCGTGACTCGGCCCATAACGCCGTCCATGGCATCTATTTCGCGGACAAGATGACCTTTGCCAAGCCCGCCTATTGCAGGGTTGCAAGACATTTCACCGATAGTTTCCAGCTTATGGGTTAATAATAACGTCTTTGCACCCATACGCGCAGAGGCCGCCGCCGCTTCGCAGCCTGCGTGACCCCCGCCAATAATAATGACATCCCAGCTTTGGGACATAAAACCACCTTATAAAAAACACGATGTTTCACGTGAAACATCTCGCAAAAGAGTAAGTAGCGGGCCTATAGCGCTATGGCCTTGCTTTGTCGATAGGGCGCGCAAGGCGCTCAGGCGCGCGAATGTTTCACGTGAAACATTAGGGGCTTATTACTTCCCAACACAAAAGCGAGAAAAGATACGATCAAAAACGCGCTCAATATCTGTCTCGCCCGCCAGCTCTTTAATAGCATGAAGCGCGCGGCGAATATCATCGCCTGACAGCTCAGGGGCATAACCTAGATTCTCAAGCGCGCGAGAGGCGCTTTCTTTGGCTCTCACGACACAATCCCGGTGACGCGCCCGCGTCAGGCCCGCATCTTGAGACGGGCTAAACATTTCAGTAATTCGAGCTTCAAGCTGAGCGCGCAGACCATCAAGACCCTCTTGTGTCTTAACGCTAATAGTAAGCACGGGGCAGGGCACGAGCAGCAGATCGGGCTTTGCGCCTAAATCACTCTTATTGAGCACGCAGAAATCATTGGGGCCTAGCCAGCCAAGCGCCTCAGCATCCCATTCATTGGAACTACTATCTTGAACGAAAATACGGATATCGCTTTCAATGGCGCGCGCCTTAGCCCGCTTTACACCTTCGGCCTCAACGGCGTTATCCGCCTCACGCAGCCCCGCCGTATCTGAGAGGCGCACAGGCAATCCAGCAAGGGTCAGCTGTACCTCGATAATATCACGTGTTGTTCCCGCATCAGAAGAGGTGATGGCGGCCTCGCGGCCTGCTAGGCTATTGATAAGACTGGATTTTCCTGCATTTGGGGCGCCAATAATGGCAATATCTAGTCCCGCGCGAATACGCTCACCTTTCGCGCCGTCCGTCAGCAGTTTTTCCATACTCGCTATGGTGCTCGACAGGTAAGGATAGGCCTTATGAGAGAGCCCGTCGGGAATATCGGCCTCGTCGGGAAAGTCAATTTCGCCTTCAATCTGGGCCAAAGCATCCAGTAGGGTTTCGCGCCAATTCTCATAAATAGCCCGCAACCCGCCTTGCATTTGGCGCACGGCTTGTTTCCTCTGGCCTTCGGTTTCTGAATCAATCAGATCGGCAAGACCCTCAGCCTCAGTCAAATCCATCTTCCCATTATCAAAAGCGCGTTTGGTAAACTCGCCTGCCTCAGATTGGCGCGCCCCAAGCGCGGCAAAAGCATGGGCCATAGCTTCGATGACGGCGAGCGAGCCGTGGACTTGAAACTCGGCGCAATCCTCACCGGTAAAACTGGCGGGGGCGGGGAACCATAGGACAAGCGCTTCATCAATAAGATCATCTGCTTTATACAATTTTCTGAGGGCCGCCGCGCGCGGGGCAGGGCAGGGCCGTTTGGTCATCGCCGCAATAATTGACTCGGCATCTGGCCCGCTCACCCGAAAGACGGACACGCCGGCACGGCCCGCCGCTGAGCTGAGAGAAAATATTGTCTCGGTCTGTTTTATGTCTTGGGCACTATCAACCATAGCTTTGGGCTTCTATAGAGCCTTTGACTTTAAGAAAAGCCGAAAGGGCAAAAATTGCGACATAACGTTTTAATGGCCATGGCCGCGATCCTCACCTCTTGCGGCGTGAACCCTCCCACGATTGACGGCCCGCTGCCAAGCCTGACAACGCAATTTGACTGCCTGCCCGCCGAGACCGCAATAATTTCGGCTCATAGGGGCACGGCGCGCGGCTCAGATTATGCGGAAAATGCTCTGCGCGGGTTAAGCGCCCTCATTGAAAAAGGCTACCTGATGTCCGAAGTCGATGTCGCCCGCCTGAAAGACGGCACATATATTCTCTTTCATGACGGGGTGTGGGAAGAGGATAGTACAGGGCGCGGGGCTGTGGCAGCCACCACATGGGAGCAGGCCGAGAAATATCTGCTCAATAATCCGCAAGGGAAGTTAACCTCAGAAACGCCTGTCAAATTTAAGGATTACCTTTCCGCGGCACAAAACCGTATCTATCTGGAAATCGATTTTAAAAGCAGCGCCCGCTATGAGGACGTCATTAAGATGATACGCGAGAAAGATATGGGCGCGCATGTCATACTGATAGCCTATAGCGCGGGGCAGGCCCGAAAGCTGATGGAGCTCGCCCCTGAAATGTGGGTCTCTGTTTCAACCTCAAAGGCTAGTGATATTAGAACGTATAAAAAAGGCAAGGCCGCCGCTTGGGTCGGTAAAAAAATAAGCGATCAAGGCCTCGTCCGTGATTTGCAAGATTTAGGCACGCCCATATTAGGCTCTATGGGAAAAGACTGGTCGGCACAAAAGGCGGCCAGTGCGGATGTGCTAGTAACGGATTACGCTTTTAATCACCGTCCCATAACGGGGCTGACCTCTAAGACAAAATATGAATATGAGGCCTGCCTTGATAAGCGGCGCTATTAGGCCTTTGCTTTACGCCAATATTTCTGCCAGAGCATCTCATCGCCAAGCTCATTGATGAAACTCTCATGCGCTTGGCGCTCAGCTTCGGTGGACAGTTTGGCTAGGGGCGTGGGGCGTGCATTGGCAATGGGCGTGACGAAACTGCCTTTATTTTCTTGCTTGGCATCATCAAGCCCCAAACTATGGGCACGGCCGCCCTTAAGCTGGAGGTAAACTTCGGCTAAAAGTTCCGAGTCAATAATGGCGCCATGTTTATCCCGCGCGGAGAGCGAAACGCCAAAGCGTTTACAAAGGGCATCAAGCGACGCCGGAGATCCTGGGAATTTCTCGCGCGCGATTTGAAGTGTATCCGTAAAGCGCTCGGTCTTAATCGGGGCAAATCCTGCGCGTTCGAGCTCTGCATTAATAAAGCCGCGGTCAAAGTCGGCATTATGGGCCACAAGCTGACTATCACCAATAAAGTCTAAAAAGTCTTGTGCCGCATCTTCAAAGTAAATCCCGTTGGCGGATAAAAACTCAGTGGTCAGTCCCGTAATTTCTATAACTTTTTCAGGGACGCTACGGCGCGGATTGATATAGGCGTGAAAGCTTTTACCCGTCGGGAGCAAATCTATAATTTCGATACAGCCAACTTCAGTGATGCGGTCATCACCCTTAGCATGAAAGCCCGTGGTCTCTGTATCGAAGCAAATTTCTCTTACGCCGCTCACATCTATCCCCTTAATTTATTGAGAATATCCTGCACTTGTTTGCGTGCTAATTCCAGTCCCTTATCGGTATAAATAAGACTATCGGCGCGGCGGCGTTTTTCACTATCAGGCATTTGCCGCTCGAGCAGGCTTTTAAATAAGGCTTCGTTCATCCCGTCTCTGGCCATAACCCGCTGGCGCTGCACAGATGCCTGCGCGGTGACAACGACGATATGATCGACGTTTTTTTCCCCGCCTGTTTCAAAAAGCAGCGGTATATCTAAGACAATTATGTCTGCCTCTTTATGACGCTCAAAAAACTGTTTGCGAATCTGCCCCACCATTGGATGGACGAAGCTTTCAAGAACCGTAAAATTTAAGGGGTCAGCCCTGAGGGCTTTACCAAGTGAGGCGCGAATAACGGCGCCATCCTTCACGCAATCCGGGAAGACAGCACGGATAATCGGCACCATCGCACCGCCTTTATTATAAAGACTATGCACGGCTTTATCGGCATCAAAAACAGGGCAGCCCGCCTCTTTAAACATCTGGGCGGTTGTCGACTTACCCATACCCATAGAGCCTGTCAGCCCGACAATAATCATTATAGCTGTCTCAGCGCATCTAAAAGAAACGGCGTTGGGTCCATCTCGGGCGACGGCGTTTGGCCGTAAAAAAGTTTAAAAGAGGGGACGGCCTGAGCAATAAGCATTTCTAGCCCGCCTAAAGTCCGGCATCCCGCTTTTTGGGCCTCGCGTAATAATTTTGTTTCTCTCGGATTATAAATTAAGTCATAGACAAAACTGCCCTCAACTGCGCGGCTTATATCCAAATCAAGCTCAGCTTTACCTTTCATACCACCGCCCGTCGCATTAATGATAAGCGAAGCGCTGGCGACAGCCTCATGGCGTTTTTCCCAAGTTACAGCATAAAAGCTGGGTAAATTGACCATATCAGCAAGCGCTTCAGCTTTTGAATCCGTACGCCCGCAAATCCGAATTTCCGGTACATTCATAGATAAGAGTGCGCTAATCACAGCCTTTGAAACGCCGCCTGTGCCAATAATCAGCGCAGAGCTACGGCTTAGCGCCTGAGCGCCCATCGCCTTAATTAGAGGCGCGGCAAATCCCTCAAGATCAGTATTATGTGCTATAAGCTGACCCTTTCTTTTATAAAGGCAATTAGAGACACCGAGCTTTTGGGCATCGGCGCTATGTACATCCGCAGCCTCAAAAGCCATACGCTTTAAAGGCATCGTGACATTCACCCCCACAATAGACGTACGCTTAAGGGACCGAAAAGCGTCCAGGGCCTCATCTGGCCTTAGCGCAAAATGGACATAAGCTCCTTTAAGGCCAAGCTGCTTTAGCCAATAATTATGGATTAGCGGAGAAAGAGACTGATGGATAGGCCAACCGCAGACCCCTGCTAATTTTACGACATTATTCATGATAAAATAGCCCCGCGCGTACGTAGATAATCTAATACAGGCAAGAGAGATAATCCAAGGATAGAAAAGAAGTCGCCTTCAACATGAGAGAAAAGCTGCGCCCCGCGCCCTTCAAATCGGTAAGCTCCAACAGATGATAAGATTTGCTCACCTTCCTCTTTCAAATAATGATCCAAAAACGCTTCACTAAACTCACGCATGGTCAGTTTTGTTTTAGCCATGTGCCTCCAAACCGGTAAACCATTCTCGCAAATGACAACCGCTCCCATAAGATAATGAGTTTTTCCGCGCATAGAAAGGAGGCGCTCGCGGGCCTCTTCCATAGAAGTAGGCTTATCATAAAGCTTATCCTCCATGACCATAATTTGATCGGCCCCAATCACAAGACCTGTTACAGAACGGCTTACGCGCATAGCCTTGGTCTCTGCCAAGGCATCAGCTATATCACGGAGCCTTGAGGATTCCGCCAACATAGAATCCTTAATCGCGCCCTCATCGACAGGCTTGGTAATAACTTCAAAATCCAGACCCGCGCCTTCCATGATTTGGCGCCGAATTGCTGAACCTGACGCTAGGATAATAGGCGGGGCCATCATTTTGAAAGTTTCCAATTTTGATAAGCATTGATAATTTGAGCAGACGTTTCTTCAATGGATTTCCGCGTTACATCAATCACCTTGTAACCTTTTTTAACAAACATCCGTTTCGCTCCGCGCATTTCATCACGGACACGGTCTTGATCAATATAATCTGTCTGTGCATTTTGTTTAAGACCTACAAGTCGCTGTTCTCGTATTTGCACAATGATATCAGGGGCGGCCACAAGGCCTACGATAAAAGGCTTTTTAAATTCATCTAAAAATGTAGGCAGAGGGGCATTTGGCACCAAGGGAATATTACCGGCCTTATACCCTCTATTAGCCAAATATATACAAGTTGGCGTTTTGGATGTACGGCTAATTCCCAATAGGATAATATCCGCATCAGCCAATCCTTGTACGTTTTGGCCATCATCATGGGCCATTGCATAATCAAGCGCTTCAATGCGGCTATAATATTCAGCATCTAGAGTACGCTGCGCTCCAACTTCTCCTTCTATAGCAGCCCCAAGGTATCGGCCCAACATAGAAAGCGTAGGATCCAATACCG
>CALKIX010000071.1 GCA_937995665.1 uncultured Hellea sp.
CTGCTCAATATCCTGTCTATCAGTAAAAATACAATATTATAAACCGCGCACCAAAATATAAATATTTGAATGGAGAGCCCGATGGCCTTAGCCCAAAAAATTTCCGATACCCCAGAAGCCCGCGAAGTTGAAGCTATGATGAAGCGCGCCCGCGCGGCGCAAGCAATCATCGAAGATTACTCGCAAGAACAAATTGATGAGCTTATTACCGCTATGGTTTGGGCTGTATGTCAGCCGGGCATCGCAGAGAAAATCGCGCAGCATACGCTCGAAGAAACGCAGCTCGGAAATTACGCGGGTAAATTCGCTAAAATTTCTGTGAAAACGCGGGCTGCCCTCATGGACATTATCGATGATAAATCCGTCGGCGTTATCGAAGAAGACAAAGAACGTGCCATTGTTAAAATCGCAAAGCCCATTGGCGTCATCGGGGCGCTTTCGCCCTCGACGAACCCAGAGGCAACGCCGGTCATTAAAGGCATCAACGCCGTTAAGGGGCGTAACGCCATTATCATCTGTCCCCACCCGCGCGCCAAGCTCACCAATAAAATGATTGTCGACCTTATGCGCGAAGCCATTGTCAAAATGGGCGCGCCGGCAGATCTCGTCCAAGCCATTGATGTACCGTCTATCGAGCTAACAAATGAAGTTATGGCGCAATGCGATTTGGTCATGGCAACGGGTGGGCCGGCTATGGTGCAAGCGGCTTACTCTTCTGGCACGCCAGCTTATGGCGTTGGCGCGGGTAACGCGGTTATCACAGTTGACGAAACAGCGAATATTAAAGAAGCGGCAGAGAAAATCAGAATCTCTAAGACTTTGGATTTGGCAGCCTCTTGCTCATCCGATAACTCCGTCATCGCCGTAGAAGAGATTTATGACGAGCTCGTCGCAGCCCTAGTCGCAGAAGGCGGCTATGTCGCAAAACCTGGTGATTACGAAAAAATCGCTGCCGTCTTATGGAAAGACGGTGTGCTCAATGCCAAAGCCGTAGTGAAAGAGCCGCAAGTGCTTTGCGAAATGGCAGGCGTCGATATTCCTGATGACCGCACATTCATCATCATGCCAGAAACAGGCACAGGCCCAGACCATCCATATTCTGGCGAGAAGCTTTCTGTCATTATGGCGTTCTATAAAGTCAAAGACATTGACGAGGCGATTGAGCTAACAAACGATATTCAAGCTTACCAAGGCATGGGCCATAGCTGCGGTATATACTCTTATAATGACGCGCACGTTATGAAATTAGCCGAGAAGACCAAGACCTCTCGCGTCATGGTCAACCAAGCGCAATCGCCGTCAAACTCTGGTAACCTGCACAATGGTATGCGCCAGACATTCTCGCTAGGCTGCGGGACATGGGGCGGCTCTATCACGGATGAGAACCTTTACTGGAGACATTTGGTGAATGTGACATGGGTGTCTAAAAATTTAGACACACCCAAGGTTCTGCCGCAAGATGATGTCCTCTTCGGCAGTGTCATCAGTAAATTAGCGTAGAGACAAACATGTCAAAATTTGAAACAATCCTCGTTGAGAAATCTGGCCGTGTTGCCACGGTCACGATTAACCGGCCAGATAGCTTGAACGCGCTAAATGCGCTTGTCATGGAAGAGATCGTCGCGGTCAGCCGCGAGATTGATAATGACCCTGAAGTTGCTGTGACTATATTAACCGGAGCGGGCCGCGCCTTTGCGGCAGGGGCCGATATTAAAGAGATGGAAAAGCTCAGCTTCTCTGAAGCCTATAAGGGCGATCTTTTTGCGGGATGGGAAGACTTTGCCCGTAAGCGCAAGCCTTGGATTGCGGCGGTCAACGGTTTTGCGCTGGGCGGGGGCTGCGAAGTGGCCATGATGTGCGATATACTTATTGCTTCTGAAAAGGCCAAATTTGGACAACCCGAGATTAAGCTTGGCTTGCTACCAGGTATGGGCGGCTCGCAGCGCTTAACTAAAGCAGTCGGCAAGCCTGTTGCCATGGACATGATTTTGACCGGCCGCATGATTGACGGGGCTGAAGCGCACCGGATCGGGCTGGCCAGCCGTCTCTTCGCGCCTGATGCGCTTATGCCAGAAGCCCTAAAAATCGCGCAAGAAATAGCAGGCTACGGTATCCCTGCTATCATCGCCAATAAAGAAGTTGTCGATGTGTCCCAAGAAGTATCGCTGGCGGACGGCTTGCGCCATGAGCGCCGTCTCTCGCACGCATTATTTGCGACTAATGATCAGAAAGAAGGCATGGGCGCATTTGTGCAAAAGAGGCCTGCGAAATTTACGGATAGCTAAATGGACTTCTCTCTCTCCGAAGAACAAGTCATGATTCAAGATATGGCGAGCAAGTTTTCCGATACGGAACTTGCGCCTCATAGCGCACGGTGGGATGAGGAAAAAATCTTAGACCGCGGCGTTTTCCGCGCCGCAGGTGAGCTTGGGTTTTGCGGCGCTTATACGTCGGAGCAATATGGCGGCACGGGGCTCTCGCGTCTTGATAGCGCGCTCGTCTTTGAACAGCTCGCTCGCGGGGATGTCTCTCATACGGCGATGATGACTATTCATAACATGGCGACATGGATGATTGACCGTTACGGCGATGATGCGCTGCGCGAGAAATATGTGTCTAAGCTTGTCACGGCTGAGCTCATTGCCAGCTATTGCCTGACCGAGCCCGGCTCTGGTTCTGATGCGGCGTCGCTCTCCACCAAAGCCGTGCGCAAAGGCGATGACTATGTGCTTAACGGCACAAAGACCTTTATCTCTGGCGCGGGCTGGTCTGATGTTTATGTTGTCATGGCCCGTACATCGGACGACGGCGCACGGGGTATTACAGCTTTTGTGATTGATAAAGATGCCCCGGGCCTATCTTTTGGCGCTATAGAGAAAAAGATGGGCTGGAACGCCCAGCCCACAGCCCAAGTGATTATGGAAGACTGCGTAATCCCTTTGAGTAACCGCATAGGCGATGAAGGCCAAGGCTTTAAAATTGCGATGAGCGGCCTTGATGGCGGCCGCGTGAATATCGGCATTTGCAGTCTGGGCGGCGCCCAAAAAGCGCTCAATGCGGCGATAAATTATACTCAAGAGCGCGAGCAATTTGGCAAACAGATTGCTGATTTTCAAAACACACAATTCATGCTGGCGGATATGGCAACAGATCTCGAGGCATCCCGCTTAATGCTCTACCGCGCGGCGGATATGATGGATAAAAAAGATAACGGGGCGGGCGCTGCCTGCGCGATGGCGAAACGCTTTGCCACAGACCTATGTTCCAAAATCGCCGATAATGCGCTCCAGCTTCACGGCGGCTATGGCTATCTGTCTGAATATGAAATCGAGCAAATTGTGCGCGACCTTCGCGTGCACCAAATCCTCGAAGGCACGAACCAGATTATGCGCGTGATTATTTCGCGTAGCATGTTGAAATAGAGATAGCATGACTGACCAAATCAAATCCCGCATCATTGGCAATCTTGGACATATTACGCTCAGCCGTCCAAAGGCGCTTAACGCGCTGACCTATGAAATGTGCGAAGAGATTACGAAGCTTTTAGTCGCTTGGGAGAACGACCCTAAGATTGGCGCCGTCCTGATTGACGGGGAGGGCGAGCGGGCCTTTTGCGCGGGCGGCGATGTTATCCTGCTCCATGATAGCGGCAAGGCGGGCGATAAGCGCGCGGAGAATTTCTGGCGACTAGAATATTCCCTTAATGAGCTTATTCACCGCTATTCTAAACCTTATATCACGCTGATTGATGGCTTCGTTATGGGCGGCGGCGTTGGCTTGTCCGTTCATGGACGCATCCGTGTGGCGGGGGATGCTACGATGTTTGCGATGCCAGAAACGGGCATTGGATATTTTCCAGATGTGGGCGGGACGTTTTTCCTCCCCCGTCTTGGTATGGGTATCGGTCAATGGCTCGGCTTAACGGGTGCGCGCCTTGATGCGGGCCAAGCTTGCGAGCTTGGCGTAGCTAATGCTTATGTCCCAAGCGCGCAGCATGGCACTCTGATTGAGGCCCTCGGCAAGGCTGAGCTAGATGGCTCAGACGGCGCAGTCTCCAGTGTTCTTGCCCGCTTTGTGAAACCTGCGCCCCAAAGCGAGCCTATCCCAGCCGCGGTTAAAGCCTTTAGCGAAAAGTCAGTGTCTGCGATCCTGAAAGCACTCAATTCAGATGGCAGCGAATGGGCGACTAAGCAAGCCAAGACCTTGCGCCGCAAGTCGCCTCTGGCGGTGAGCGCGACGTTTGAAGCGCTAAAACGCGGCGCGAATATGACGTTTAAAGAGGCGATGATGCAAGAGCTCGACCTCTCGCTCAACTTTCTTAAAACGCAAGATTTTTACGAAGGCATTCGCGCGCAGCTTATCGACAAAGACCGCAATCCAAAATGGTCACATGATAGCGCGCGCGCGGTGACGGATGCCCAAATAAAGCGCCTCTTTAAAAGGGCCGCTAAACCCCCTCAGGAGTTTTTACCATGAGCACTATAGCATTTATTGGCCTAGGGAATATGGGTCTTGGCATGGCGACAAATCTGGCCAAAGCGGGCCATGCGGTTCGCGCGCTAGACCTCTCCAAAGACGCCATAGAAAAAGCCGTCGCTGCGGGATGTATGGAGGCTAAAGGGGCAAAAGACGCGGTCAGCACGGCTGATGTTGTCGTCACGATGCTGCCTGCGGGCAAGCATGTGCGCCTTGTATATGCTGGCGACGATGGCGTGTTTAACTACGCTAAGCCCGGCACGCTCTTTATTGACTGTTCAACCATTGATGTCGCCTCAGCGCGCGATGTTATTTCCCAAGCCGAGGCGAGAGGCTTTGAAATGATTGACGCGCCCGTTTCTGGCGGGGTTGGCGGGGCGGCGGCAGGCACGCTAACCTTTATGTGCGGCGGCACAGCAGACGCTTATGCACGGGCTAAGCTTGTGCTGGATGTTATGGGTAAAAATATTTTCCATGCGGGCGATGCAGGCAATGGCCAAGCCGCCAAGATCTGCAATAATATGCTTTTGGGTATCCACATGATTGGCACTTGCGAAGCTTTCAATCTCGCCAATAAGCTGGGCCTAGACGCGCAGACATTCTATGATATTTCAAGTACGGCCAGCGGACAAAACTGGTCCATGACAAGCTATTGTCCTGCGCCGGGCCCTGTTGAAAGCGCGCCGTCTAATCGTAATTATGAAGCCGGCTTTGCCGCCGCCATGATGCTAAAAGATCTGCGTCTGGCCCAAGAGGCCGCGACCTCTGCCAGAGCCGCCATTCCGCTTGGCGCCCAGGCCGAAGCGATTTACGCCTTAATGGAAGCGGCCGGCAAGGAAGGTCTGGACTTCTCAGGCGTGATGAAGCTCATAAACGGTTCGCTATAGCTAGCTTTATATATACAGCTATGATTATGATTCTTTGCTATAGTTGCTGAGGTAATGGCTTTATGCGCGTTAGTGCTGATTTTACGCCGAAAGCATGCTATGTTGACCGTTTCTCCTCCCTGGTTGGGGCGGATATTTGGCGGTCTAAAACTATTGAATTTTAGAGCCTGATTTGAAACCAGAATACAGACTAGTATGCATTAATTACTGACGTTTAAGCTCAGTAATATTGGAGAGTATGAATGGCAGAGCTCAAAGGCAAGGTTGCAGTAATATTAGGGGCCTCATCTAAGGCTGGTATTGGCGAGGCAATTGCCCGTATCTATACTGAGGAAGGGGCTAAGGTAGTGCTAAGCGGGCGAAAGGTCGAGCCGCTTAAGGACCTCGCTGAAGAACTTGGCGGCGCATATCAAGCCTGCGATATCACCAAAGAAAGCGATATTGAGCAGCTGTTTAAAACCGCAAAGGATAAATATGGGAAAGTTGATATTGCCGTCAATGCAGCGGGCGTCAATGCGCCAGCTCCCATCGCCGGTCTTACGCAAGAGAGCCTGCAATTTATGTGTGAATTATCGTTCATTGGCCCAACGCTCTTCATAAAACAGGCCGCGGCAGCGATGGATAATGGCGGCTCGATTATTACGCTTTCTTCCCTCACGGCCGAACTCGTAGGCGCTAATTTGGGCGCTTATGCGGGCACCAAGTCGGGCGTTGATAAAGTTGTTCAAATCGCGGCCTTAGAATATGGCCCCAAAGGTATCCGCGTAAATTCTCTATCTCCGGGTTTAACGCGCACTCCTATGACGGAAGCTTTTTTCCAAATGGAAACTGCGATTAATGCCTTTGTGAAAGAAACGCCTATTGGCCGAATGCCTACGGTTGAAGATGTTGCTTTTTCTGCGCTTTATTTGGCCAGCGATAGATGTGTGGCAACAGGTGACCTTATACGTGTTAGCGGCGGCTCACATACGCGGCGCATTCCAACTTATGATGAAATGGGACTCGGTTAAATTATGTTTGAAAGTGAATGGATTGATACAAAAAAAGTTCCTGATCCGAAATTGGGCGATGACCCAATTTCAGGTCACCGCTATTACTCGAAAGAGTTTATGGAAAAAGAATGGGATAAGCTCTGGACGAAAGTTTGGTTGATCGCAGGGCTTGAGAGCCAGCTGAAAAAAACTGGAGACTTCATCACCTGTGATATCGGTCCTGAGTCCATTCTTTGTACAAAGGATAAAAGCGGCAAGGTCAAAGCTTTTTATAATGTGTGTCAGCACCGGGGCAATATCCTCAAGCATGAGGAACAAGGCAATGAAAAGTTTTTGACCTGTAAGTATCATGGCTGGAAGTTCAGCCATGATGGTGAACTTGCGCGCGTACCTGCCCCTGAGGATTACCCGCAAGGTAACCCGTGTGGAAAGCTGCGCTTGGTGGAAATACCTTGTGAGACTTTTGCAGGGTTTATTTGGTACTCAATGGACCCAAACGTTAAGTCTTTAGATGAATATTTAGGGACCGTAAAACAGCAAATTGAACGCTATAATATG
>CALKIX010000072.1 GCA_937995665.1 uncultured Hellea sp.
GCACGGCGATATTGAAAGTCGCATCACAAACAGCAAATTATCCTAGCTCAACAAGGCATAAGAAAAGTCAAACCGTGTTTGATCGCTATTTAGATCACTTGATTATGAATCGCGGCTATCTGACCAAAGGGCAAGCCGTTAAGGTACGTTATGCTCGCAGCGCAGACACGCAGCTAACACTCGTCGCATCACGGTGTGCAGGCCCCATGATTTGGGAAATCTTCTCTTGCAAAAGCACAGAGGTCAGAAGGTTAAACGCCAAACAAATCAATAGCGAGATTTCATTCTTCGTCACTCAAAATGGCTTTTATCGCTTTCATGAAGTTGCCACACCAAATAACCAGTCCACCCCAGCTTATGACGTGATTTGGTCACGATTTGGTAGATAATATCAAAGGGCCACCACCTAAAGAAAATCGTTGGTAGTGAGAGTGAGACTTGAACTCACGACCTCAGGATTATGAGTCCTGCGCTCTAACCAGCTGAGCTACCCCACCATAAAGTGTTTGAACCAACGAGCGCGGCGTTTAGGCTAATTGGCGCGCTGTGACAAGCCCTTTGCCGCGTATAAAATATATAATTACTCCTTTTATTCATTTGAGCAACTGTGAAGGGCATATTCGCCATTATTAACAGCGAAAATGGCGTTAATATTGACTATAAATGCGGGCAATAAAGATTTATGGCTAATAAATTTGATGAAATTAACGCAAAGATTCTTGCCCTAATTCAAAATGACACCGCGCTTGCGGTGGCTGATATTGCAACAAAAGAAAGTGGGGCTATCCACCTTGCATTGCTGGCGGCGCAGCAAGCGTCTTGAAGAAATCGGGATGATTCGCGACCGCGCTACCCCTCTCGTTCGCCAGAAATTAGGACTGGGTTTTGAAGTGTTCACAGCTATTAAGCTATTACTACCGAATAAAGCTAATATCCGTAAATTCGAACTGGTATTGGCCGATATGCCAGAAGTCATGCGATGCGCGACTGTGACGGGCGCTATTGATTTCATGCTGCGGATCGTGACCAAAGACATGCATAGCTATAATGACTTCCTGCGAGAGGAATTGCTCTCCATTGATGTGATTTCAGATGTGAAATCACGTTCTATGCTAAGAGAGAGCAAAGAAAGTCATAGACTGCCCCTACACCTCATCTAAGATAATTAGGTGAAAAACTAGCGCTCTTTCTGGCGAAGCGGTTCACGACCCTGAATACGAACAGTATTGTCATAGGGATTTTCATCTGCCTTCACAAAGAGCCTTATCGGGATGCCTTTTAGATCAAAGTCATCGCGCAACCCATTGACAAGATAGCGTTTATAGCTCTCGGGAAGCTTAGCCGCGCGCGAGCATTTAAGCACGAATGTGGGCGGACGCGTTTTGGTTTGGCTAATATATTTTGGCTTAATTCGTCGGCCATTAACCGCAGGCGGCGGATGGCGCTGTATTTTTTCGCTAAGCCAATCATTAAGCTCAGACGTTTTGACCTTTGCACTCCAGTCAATTTGCACCCTCTCAATGGCGGGCAATAGGCGGTCAACACTCTTACCCGTCAGGCCAGAGAACATGACAACAGGGCACCCGCGCAGCTGGGGCAAGAGGCGCTCGGCGCGCTCACGTAACGCTTTGGCCATTTCAGATTTATTCTCAACCAGATCCCATTTGCTCACACCAATGACCAAGGCGCGGCCTTCACGCTCGCATAAATCAGCGATTTGCAAATCCTGCTTATCAAAGGGGCTCGTCGCATCCATAAGCAGGACAACAACCTGCGCAAATTTAATCGCCCGCAGGCTATCTTGTACCGAGAGGCGCTCCAGTGTTTCTTGCACCTTAGCCTTTTTACGCATCCCTGCCGTATCATGGAACTGAACGCGGCGGTCTTGCCACATATAATCAATTGTGATGGAATCGCGCGTCACACCGGCTTCGGGCCCAACCAACAAGCGGTCTTCGCCAATCAGCGTGTTAATCAGCGTGGACTTCCCCGCATTAGGGCGGCCCACAATCGCAATACGCACAGGCGCCTCGTCAAAGTCGATATTATCCTGGCGAAGGCCCAAATCAACATCTCGCAAGGCAAGCTCTACAGCATCATCCAAATCGACAAAGCCGATATTATGCTCAGCAGCCACTTCTATCGGGTCGCCCATGCCCAGAGAATAGCCTTCCGTGACGCCCGCATCTGCCGCGCTGCTCTCGCATTTATTGGCCACAAGCACGGTAGGACGGCCCGTTTTGCGCACAAAGCTAGCAAAGGTACGGTCAAGCGGGGTAACCCCTTGGCGCGCATCATAGACAAAGAGGCATATATCAGCCTCGACAACGGCAGCCTCGGTCTGGGCGCGCATACGGGCTTCAAGCTTCTCGCCTTTAGCGTTTTCAAAACCTGCCGTATCCATCAGCACCATCTCATGGCCGCGCATCTTAGAGCGCGTCTCGCGCACATCACGCGTAACGCCAGGCGTATCGTTGACAATAGCCAGCTTCTTGCCCGCTAGGCGATTGAATATGGTTGATTTACCAACATTAGGGCGTCCGATAATTGCGATTTTTGCAGGACGTTTCTCTATCGGGGCGGTCTCGTCTTCTGAGCTCTCGTTAAAATCTTCGGTCATGAGAGTTCATTCCAACTATAGCGCTTAGCGCAGGGCGATGAGTTTCGCAGAATCCGTCATAACATATACGGTTTCATTTGCGATAATCGGCGCGATAAACACATCACCACCGACATTAAACTCATTGATAATAGATCCATCGCTTGGGTTTAAAAGCACAGCCTTACCTTGCGATGATGTGACCATAAGGCGGTCACCCGTTAAGATAGGCCCTGACCATGCGATACGTTTTTTGCGCTTTTTCTTATTCTTGTAATTATCCAACTGCTGGATCCAGACAACACTACCGTCGATTTTAGACATACAGACAACTTGGCCGTCCGTAGAGGCGAGATAAACATAGTCACCCGCGATGAGCGGAAAGCTGAGCGTGCCTGTTGGTTGGCTCCAAATACGCTGGCCTGTACGCAAATCAAACGCGGAGGTCACCCCGCTCTGCGCGCTGGCAATCACAAAGCCATCTGCCACGACGGGGCCAGAGGCTATATCATTAAGCGAAGCCAGAGGCGTTAATAGCCCAGACGAGGACAGCGCGTCTTGCCATAAAACGCCGCCATTTTGTACGCGCAAGGCAATGAGCTCGCCAGACGCAAATGGAGCGATGACCGTCTCGTCAACAATCGCAGGACTTGGGGCGGTTAGCATACGCGCGCTCTCAATAATCCCCTGATACGTCCAGAGAATTTCGCCTGTATTGGAATTTACCGCAAAGAGCTCATTATCGTCTGAAATCGCAAAGAGACGCCCGCTAGCTACGGTTGGCGCTGAATGAATAGGCGTGCGCGTTGGGCGGCGCCAGATTTCCTCACCCGTGGTGCCGTCGAGTGCGAGAATAACGCCGAGGCCAGAGGTTACGTAGACTTTGCCATCTGCATAGGCTACGCCGCCGCCAACAGATTCTTTATCCGTGCCGCCGCTATCTCTAAATGAAGATAAGGGGTTTGAAATGCGCTCAGAGAACTCAAGACGCCCGCGTCGTGTGCGTTCACCTTGCGCGACTTTAACATTATAATCCCAAAGACGGCTGCCCGTATCTGCATTCATAGCACTCACGCGGTTGCTGCCATCCATTGTATAAATCGCGCCATTGGCAACAACTGGTGGAGCTACAACACGGCTTTTACGCGCAGAACCTTTACCAACATCCTTAGACCAAATGCGATTTAAATTACCCGTCGCAGCCGTGTGCTGTACAACATGCGCGGCATTACCGCCTACCTGCGGCCAGTCTGTGTTAATATAAGCGGGCGGCAGCTGTACTTGATCGGGCGTAATTTTACCGGTGACCTCAATGTTGTCATTGAGCGACATAATGGAGATGCGCTCGCCTTCAAACTCGCCCTTCTTACCCCCTTCTTCGCCGCTAAATGGGTTAATACTATCCAAGGTCGCACAGCCGCTTAGTAGAAGCGCTGCCGTAAGGCTTAAACTGATTTTTGTAAAGTTAGGCATCATTCAGCAGTCTCGGCTTCTGTCGCGGTGGTATCAATAGGTGTAGCCACTTCGCCCCTTACTGCAAGGGCTGTTTGCGTGCTCATCAAGCTCAAGGCTTGTTCGGCGCGTTCCTTGATTGTCGACGGAACACCCGGAATAGATTCTAGGTAGCTATAATGCTCACGGGCCAATTTATCATTTCCAGCTTGCAGTGCAGCAAAGCCCATAAGCTCTCTGGCAAGAAACTCATATGGCGCATCTTTTACCATAAGCGCTCCCGCGCGGCTCATGACATCATTATAAGCGCCGTCGCTGGCAAGAATATAAGCCGCTTTAATTTGAGCGAGCTGTTTATGGCGCGCTGTTTCAAAACGGTTGGCCGCTGCATCAAGAAGGGTTACAGCATCGCTACGATCATCTTTTTCAAGCTTGAGTGCCGCCGCCCGAATGAGCGATAGCCCTGAATAACCCGCAGGCGCTTTTTCAGAGATGGCGAGAAAAGCCTCTATGGCGCGATCAGTCTCGCCATCCGCGGCAAGGTTAGATGCATCAACATAGCTGGCAGATGTCGCCCGCGCCGCTTTGTCGTCGCTATATTTACGAAATTCGATAAAGCCCGTGACGGCAACAACGGCAATAATAATCGCAAGCAAAAGCGGGCCAAAGCGCTTGAGCAAACGATTATACTCGTCCTTACGAAGTTCTTCTTCGACCTCATTGATAAAATCAACCACGAATAGCCTTTACTCAAGAATGAATCACAAACGGCAAAATCAAGCCGCAACACGGCAGAACCTATCGCCCGCGCCCTCTTTTCGCAACAGCTAAGGTCATGAATAGATTGTAAGATTAGCGCTTATTTTTTGGTGAATTTATAGGTATTCGCCTCAGTTGGGAAACTACGCGCCCCAACCTCATCGGCATAAGCCTTCGCAGCAGACTCAACAAGCCCCTTCATATCGCCATATTTTTTGACAAATTTAGGGACGCGCTCAAATTGGCCGAGCATATCAGGCGTGACTAATATCTGCCCATCACATGAAGCAGACGCCCCAATGCCAATGGTCGGTATAGAAACCGCGCGGGTCACTTTATCCGCCAGCACTTCTGAAACGCCCTCGACAACGACGGCAAATGAGCCAGCTTCCGCGGCAGCGATCGCATTTTCGACAATCTCATCAGCGACTTCCTTACGGCGGCCCCGCGCACGAAACCCGCCCAGCACATTCATGCTTTGCGGGCGCAGTCCAACGTGACTCATCACAGGTATGCCGCGCTCTACAAGATAAGCAATTGTCTCAGCCGCATAAGAACCGCTTTCAATTTTCACCGCCTGACACCCCGTTTCCATCATAACGCGCGAAGCGTTCTTGAAGGCTGTTTCGGGGCTATCCTCATAAGAGCCAAAGGGCAAATCGACAACGACGAGCGCTCGTTTAGAGGCGCGCATGACCGCTTGGCCATGCATAATCATCATATCAAGCGTCACGCCGACCGTGGTGGTCAGCCCATGGACAACCATGCCCACACTATCGCCCACTAAAATCAGGTCGCAATGCTCGTCTAAAATTGCAGCAGTCGGCGCATCATAAGCGGTTAAGCACACAATAGGCTCTTTGCCTTTTCGCGCTGTGATTTGCGGCGCCGTAATACGAGATATAAAGTTTTGTGCAGACATAAGCTTCATATGGCCCCGCAGCTTGCATTACGCAAGCCCCGCAATAGCTTTGCAAAAATAGCTACAAATCTGCAAGCAGCTCCATTGGGAAATCAAAGACGGCCTTCGTTCCTCCGTCTAAAAGCTCCAGCTGGGCTTGTGCTTTAGGCATGATAGCCAGTGCATGATAGCGCGCCATAGCCGCCATATTCTCAGCTAAAGGGTCTTCAGCAATAGCGCCCTTAGCCACGGCACGAATTAGATAAGCCCCAGCAATAATATCCGCAACGAGGTTGAGATAAGGCGTCGCGCCCGCAATTGCATCACCTTCATCAGCGTTTAAAACTTTATCTGTTGCCGCTTTAAGCGTTGCCACACCAAGCTTTAGGGCTGGCAAGCAGACATTCAGGTCGACCTTTGAGCTCGCGCTTTGCGCCAAGGCCTCAATAGATTCTATATCAGCGATAAGCGCGGCCATCCCTTCGCCGCCATCACGGCGAAGTTTGCGCCCGACAAGGTCAAGCGCTTGAATACCATTTGTGCCCTCATAGATGGGCGCAATACGGCTATCGCGATAGTGCTGCGCGGCGCCTGTTTCTTCAACATAGCCCATACCGCCGTGGATTTGCACACCAATAGAGCTGACCTCTACGCCAACATCAGAGCCGTAAGATTTCGCAATAGGTGTCAGTAGGGCTTCGCGCTGATGATCTCCAAGATCACCCGCAGCCGCGGTTGCCATACAGATGGCACGCGCGCCCGCAAGACGGGTCTTCATATCAATCAGGTTTCGGCGAATATCTGGGTGACCAATAATCGTCTCCTCACCTGTAAAGGTGCGGCCCTGAACGCGCTCTTTGGCATAGTCCAGTGCAGCCTGATAAGCGCGCTCACCAATAGCAACGCCCTGAACACCTACAAATAGGCGGGCTTCATTCATCATCGTAAACATACAAGCCAGCCCGCGATTTTCTTCGCCAACCATCCAGCCTATAGCTCTGTCAAAATCCATGACGCAAGTCGGAGAGCCGTGAATACCCAGCTTATGCTCAAGACCAATGGCCTTAAAATTATTGCGCTCGCCGAGGCTATCATCTTCACCAACAAAGACCTTAGGGCAGATGAAGAGCGAGATACCTTTGGAGCCCGCAGGTGCATCAGGCAGGCGCGCAAGCACGAGGTGAATGACATTATCAGCAATATCGTGATCGCCCCAGGTGATATAAATTTTTTGCCCTGTAATAGAATAAGTCCCATCCCCATTTGAAACGGCCTTAGTGCGCACGGGTCCTAAATCAGATCCAGCTTGTGGTTCTGTCAAGCACATCGCACCCGTCCATTCACCATTGACCATTTTAGGAAGATAGCGCCTCTTTAGCTCATCAGAGGCATGCGCCTCAATCGCTTTGGCCGCACTAGAGGTCAGCATCGGGCAGAGCCCAAGCGCCATGTTGGCGGCATAAAACATCTCGTCCGTGCCAACTTTCACAAGCTGCGGCAATCCCATCCCACCAATGTCAGAGGATGTCGCTAACGAAAGCCACTCGGCTTCGACGAAGGCTTGATAGGCTTCTTTAAAGCCCGGAGAGGCAATAACATTGTCTCCCTCAAGCTTGGCGGGGTTTTGATCACCATCCCAATTAGTTGGCGCCCAAACATTCTCGGCAAAATCTGCTGCACCCGTCAAAATATCGCCAATAAGCTCGGCATTTACCTCCTCAAAGGCGGGGGCGCTTAACACTGCCTCCAAATCAACAGAGTGATTCAGTAAAAACTGAATGGACTTAGCGGGGGGGGTAAATGTCATAATATCCTCTACTCTAGCACAAATGCACTATTATGCTAAAACACATATTTGATTATATGCACAGATATGCATATAATTACTCAGGAAATAAAGGTCCAAATTGCCGCGTTTGCCCCTTGCTATTGATTGGTTATCTGTCATGTTGCAGCTGTCGAGCATGACATACCGAAGACAAACTTGAGTACCCGTGCAGCTTTTGCTCCGCACAGATATAATACGACTGCCCTCTTTCTGAAATTGCCCGATAGATCTCGCAGATGGTCTGCGCGGCAATTAAAGAAAAGGATATTATTATGGCCACTGGAGTTGTAAAATTTTTCAATCAATCAAAAGGCTTCGGCTTTATCTCACCTGACGATGGCGGCGCGGACGTATTTGTACACGTTTCTGCTGTTGAAGCTTCAGGCTGCCCTGCCTTGAATGATGGTATGAAAGTTAGCTTTGAAACAGAGCCCGATAAGCGCGGTAAAGGCCCTAAGGCTGTAAACCTGGCGCCTGTTGCAGACGCTTAGTTTTTAAAGCTTAGAATAATAAAAAGCCCGCTCATCAGAGCGGGCTTTTCTTTTGCCTAAATGACAATGAGTTATAGCGGCAGTTTAGCCTTTAACCTTGGCAATGATCATTGACAAAATAGTTCCCCCAATACCGCCAGAGGCAACACCGCCAAGCAGTGAGCTTGCTGACAAGCTTGCGCCATCTGCTGGGCTAGCGAATAATCCGCTAATACCAGGAATATATTGAGAAACGGCCGCCAGACCAGTTCCGCCGAGAATTCCGGTTAGGATCTGACCGCCCTTACCCATAGTAGCGCCTGTGAGCTTACCGCCCAAAAGACCGCCTGCGCCGCCGCTTAAAAGGCCTAAGCCTAGAGATACAATATCCATTTTCTTCCCTTTGCAATTTATCCCCTTTGCGGGGTTCACTTTCTTTAAGCCGTCTTACGCGACTCTGTGACAAGTTTGAC
>CALKIX010000073.1 GCA_937995665.1 uncultured Hellea sp.
CTCGTTGCTGCTGATATGGGGCATAGGAAAACCGCTTAGCGTTAATGCGTCTTGCTGCCGATAAGGTCGTTCAATTAGTGTCTTTGCAAATGCCCGAATTTACAATGACAGAAATATAATTGATGGTCGAGGTGGAACTCTTCATTTTGTGCATGAGCAAGTATGGTGCCGATGGGACGTCTCTCAGTTTGTACCGTAGGGTAGCTGTATTCCTTTATCTACTTACAGCCTCTAATTCTTTTTCTTGCCGCCGAATAAATCTAGAATTGCGCCTTCTACAGCATCTTCAACGCTTGGCTCTTTTTTCTGGGGTGTTGTTTGCGCTGGCGTTTGAGGGGTTTGCGGCGCTGTTGTTCCGCCGAGAATTCCGCCAATAATGCCTGAGGCTGGATCTTGCTGCGCTGGCGGCTGGGTTGGCGCGGTGCTTTGCCCGCCGCCGCCAATGATAGCGCCTAGCACATTACCAGCCGCGCCAGCCGTGCCTTGTCCGCCCGAAGTTTGACCGCTAATAATAGAGCCAAGGACATTGCTACCGCTTGTGCTTTGACCGCCGGAAGCTTGGTCATTTGTGGCTCCGCCGCCAATGACTGAACCGAGTACGCCGCCAAGCTGTCCGCCCACTTGCTCTTGAATGAGAGAGGCTGCTTTGGCTTGTGCTCGTTGGGCGACAATCTGCCCAAGGAAATCTGTATCAAGGCTGATAGAGGTCGCGCCAAAATTGCCTTGGACTTTAATTGGAATGCCAAAGGAGGCGAGATTGCCCGCATTGCTTCCTGTCAGGCGCGGGCGCAAGCCGAAGTTGATTTTTTGCTGGCCTAGGTCAATAGAGCCGCCGCCCTCGGCGAGCACGCCTAGGCCGCTAAAGGAGAAATCATCGATTTTGGCGACGCCATTGGCGATTTTCACTTGGCCTAAAATGTCGTTGAATTTTGTTTTATAGCCCGATCCAATGCCGCCCGGCAGGCTGCGCGAGGTTAGAGCGGTTTCAAGGCCTGACATGAGGGTGGTCATATCAACACCCGAGATTTCGCCGTCTTGGACTTTAAACTCTCCATTGCCCGATAGTGAACGCATGATTTCTGCTTGGCTCCGGCCGCTGCCTTTAAGGCTAAAGGTCGACGCTGAGACGCCCGTCGCATTAGTAAAGCCTGCAATCGCGCTTAGGAAGCTATTGGTGTTTAATTTATCTAGCCCAGCATCCATTGTGAAAGTTGGAATGGCTGCGGATACATCAAATGTCGTCGCCAGACGTCCAAGACCGCTATAAAGTAGCAGGTTCGGAATGTCCGCTTTCAAGACGCCATTATTCAGAGTGGCGCTTATATTTGATTGTCCCAGTGACATACGATCCGTGACGATATTGGGTGTATCTAGGGTGAAGCTGCCATTGACGGCTTTCAGCCCCTCAGTATTGATTGGCTCCTCGCTCCAAGGCTCTATCTTTCCGCTAGGTTTTTGCGCCGTATAGGCCGCCATATATGGGCGCAAGTCCAGCCCGTCGAGGGTCATGGCCGAGGTGATATATGGCTTGGCTTGAGTTAAATCGACGTCAAATGTGCCAGTACCTTTTATGGCGTCCATAGCAATAGAGGCATCTTGGAATTTGATATTGGCGGGTGTTCCGTTAACGCGGCCTGATAAGGCTAGGCGCTCATAAATCTGACCGGCAGAGGTGCTGGGCGGAAGTGAATTATTTCCAGCAGTCGCCGCGACAGCGCGCAGAGAAGGAATTTCTGCCGCCAGCGTTCCATCTAAATTAACGCCGTTATTCAAGCGCACAGTGCCGGTATATTGGCCGTTGATTTGTCCGCCCTCTAGCTTGGCTGTTAGGCCTGAAATGCTTACGGTTTTACCTGCGCCGCTTACGTTACCGCTGGTGGACAATGTGCCGATCGCGTCTTTATAAGGCACCTCAATACCTGTGAGTTCTGAGAATTTGTCGAGCGAGGTCAGGCGAGAATTAAAATTACCCGTATAAGACTGAGAGCCTTCGCCAAGGCTTAGCGCGCCGTTGTAACTCGCATTGATAATCTCGCCATTCGTTTCGGCGCTTAAGTTCGAAAGGCTAATGTCCTTGCCTGCTAGTTTTACGCCGCCTTTGGCTGTCAGGCTGCCCACGGCATTGGCTGCGTTAATGCCAAGGCCGGCAATGCGGTTGGCTTCAGCAACATTAGGGATGTTGACGTCAAATTGTCCATCTGCCGTAACATATTCACCCCGCATCGCGGCTGCGCCAGTATAAGTGCCAGCGAATGCACCGCCTGATGTTTTAAAGTCCAGATTAGAGAGCGCGTAATTTTTACCTTCAAGATTAATCGCACCTGCGCCAGTGAGGTTGCCCACCGCATTGGCTTGGGCGATATCTAATCCTGCGATTTGGCTGGCTTTAGCAACGCTGGGAATGTCGAGCGAAAATTGACCGTCTGCATCAATGTCTTCTCCCCGCAGATTAGCTGCGCCTTGATAACGTCCATTCACAGCGCCGCCGCTTGTGGAAATATCAAGATCTGTAAGCGCGATATTGTCCTGCGTATAAGAAACATTGCCCTTGAGATTTGCAGCACTAATGGCCGCTGCTTGGGGGGCATCAATCTCTAGCGCTGACAGCAAAGCAACAACTGAGTCCGCGGAACCTGCAAAGGCGCCCTTGGCTGTTATTTGATCGCCAGAGGTGGCCGCGCCTTTAAAGCTGGCCTTTAGCCCGTCACCACCAATATCGGCATTTATATTATTGGCGGAGAAGCCCGCGCCTTGCGCTTTGAAATCCGCTGTGACCTTGGCTGTTTGGATAAGCTCTAGGCCTTTAATTGTTTTATCGAGCGATGTGGCAAGGGATTTTAAGTCATTTGCATCAAGGCTGAGCTTTCCATTTAATATGGGCTTATCCGCGAACACGGCGTCACCCTTAAATCCTGCATCAAAGGCGGGGCCTTTAGCGCTTATATCCGCGCCTTTGGCTGAGAAGGTTTTTCCATCATAATTGTAATTACCCGCGAGCTTAACGCTCGAGATTTTTTCGGCATGAGGCACGGGTTTTGGAGACAAGCTCACAAGCTTCGCCATGTCAGAGACTTCGCCGTCTATGTCGAAGTTAAAGGCTATGTCCTCACCGGCTAAAAAACGGCCCTTGGCATCAATTTGCGTGAAGTCGGTTTTCAGGTTGAGGTTGAGAGGCGCTTCGCGGCCATCAAGGAAATCGCGGGGGCTATCCAGATTGATATCAACATCCGCCGCCGTGCCGTTATAAATGAAATCACCATCGACCTTCAGTGGGTCAGCAAGACTTGTGAGGGCGACGGCGACATTTACGTCTTCAAGCTTGTGAGAGACATTTTTTACGGCGTCAGAATAGCTGATATTGCCGCCTTCAAGCGAGAATTTACCAATAGCGGGGTCAATATCGGCATAGCGGCCATCGCGTTTAAAGGGCCCGCTGCTAGAATCGTCTGCAGGCGTAGCTTGCGCAGCTTCGCTAAAGACCCAGTTTTCTTGCCCATCCGCTCTGCGTTCCAGATTGATGAGAGGATTTTTCAGTGTGAAAGACGTAATCTCAACGCGCTTTGACAGGAGCGGTATCAGCTTCACTCGCGTGCTCATCGCGTCCATAGACGCGAAATGCTTTGCGCTATAGCCTTCAGGGTTGTCGATTTCCACGCGGCCAGTATTGGCGCGGATAACAGGAAATACGCCCAGTTTGACTTCACCCAAGACATGAACGCTGCGGCCCAACTCTTTGGTAAGCTGTGTCTCAATTTTCTCTTTATAAACGGAAGAAGGGACGAGCGATGGCAGGGCAATAAGGCCGGCAACCGCTAAAACGATGACTGAGCTTGTTCCAATGAGTAGCTTTTTCATAATTTTACACCCTTGCTATAATTCACATGTCTAACATTTGTTTTATGAACCTAGCTCGAACAATTTCCGAAAAGGACTCTATGT
>CALKIX010000074.1 GCA_937995665.1 uncultured Hellea sp.
CGTTATCCCCGGCGGCGGATTGATCGTACGCCTTTTCATTGTCCAGCATGATTGCGGTCATGGCTCTATGTTTTCCAATAAGCACGTCAATGATTGGGTGGGCCGCTTTATCGGTATTCTGACCCTGACGCCTTATGATCACTGGAAGCGCGGCCATGCGCTCCACCATGCGGGCTCTGGTAATCTGGATCGCCGCGGCATTGGCGACGATATTCTCACGCTCACTGTTGATGAATATGAAGCGCTCTCGCGCTGGGGCAAATTAAAATATCGACTTTATCGTCATCCTGTTGTGATGTTTGGCGTGGGCCCCGCTTATCTGTTCTTTTTTGTCCACCGCTTGCCTATTGGCTCTATGAAGCGAAAAATGCCGTGGGTGAGTACACTCTCGACAAATCTTGGTATTACTGTGCTTTATGGCCTCTTGATTTGGGGTATTGGGCTGAAAGCCTTCCTTCTAATACATATTCCCGTTGTGCTCATTGGCGCGTCGATTGGTGTCTGGATGTTTTATGTGCAGCACCAATTTGACGAGACCCATTGGTCACGCAATGGCGAGTGGAACCGCGAACACGCTGCGCTTGAGGGCAGCTCTTTTTACGACCTGCCCAAGCCGCTTATGTGGCTGACAGGGAATATTGGCGTGCATCATGTGCATCACTTATCCTCGCGCATTCCTTTCTATCAGCTCCCACGTATTCTCGAAGATCATCCCGAGCTAAAACAAGTGGGCCGTCTGACCCTATGGGAGAGCTTTAAAACAGTACGCTTGGCGCTCTGGTGCGAAAAAAGTAAGCGCATGGTGACATTCGCCATGCGGAAACAGGCTTGTGCATAAAGCTGTATTTTAGGATTGCCATCCTATTTTGTTCTTGTTATGTTCTCATTCAATCAAGATGGAGAACATTGTGGCTCGACCTGCTGTTAAGAAATATTTGAACGTGAAATATAATGACCGTGAGCTGGCCAAACGGCTCGGCGCGTGTTGGGATCCTGCTGTGCAGCGTTGGTATTGTCCTGCGGGCGCCCCGCTTGAGACGATTTTTCGCTGGCGCTCTGAGGCTGCGGCTAAGACTGAGCTAAAAGCCAAGCCAGCCACTGCGCCGCGTCAACGCGCGGCCCTCAATGAGAATTTCGAGCTGCCATTATTGACAGGCTAGGGGGCTGACAGGTTAGGGCGAAGCTAATCTTCGGGCCGCTGGGTCTTGGGCCTGAACTTACAAACCTCGCTCACGGCGCAATTATAGCATTTGGGCTTGCGCGCCACGCAAGTATAGCGTCCATGAAGGATAAGCCAGTGATGGGCATGGAGGCCATATTCTGGCGGGGTGACGCGGAGCAGATTTAGCTCAACTTCTAGCGGGTCTTTGCCCGGCGCCATACCAGTGCGGTTTGAGACGCGAAAAATATGCGTATCCACCGCCATTGTGGGCTGGCCGAAAGCTTCGTTCAGCACGACATTGGCCGTCTTGCGCCCAACGCCCGGTAATTTAATCAGATCGTCGCGATTATTAGGGACAGTCGAACCAAAATCCTCAATTAGCATTTTAGACAAGGCGATGACATTTTTAGCTTTCGTTTTATAAAGCCCGATCGTCTTGATGTGATCACGCACAGTTTTCTCGCCGAGCGCGACCATTTTCTCTGGCGTGTCCGCTTTGGCAAAAAGCGCCTTAGTGGCTTTATTCACCCCAACATCGGTGGATTGCGCCGAGAGGGCAACGGCAACCACCAGCGTATAAGGATTGCTATAATTAAGTTCTGTGCGCGGGGCGGGGTCGAGCGAGTGTAAATGCGCGTAAATGCTGCTAATTTGCGCGCGGGTTAGCTTGGGCCGTGGTAGCTTTTTCTTGGCCTTTGATTTTTTTCCTGCGGGTTTTTTGGGCGCTTTAGCCATTAGCCTTTTTGCGCAATCCGCGAGAGCAGCTGCCCTATCATTTTATCTGCAAGATCGGAGGCTGGCTGGGCGATTAAATGACCTTTTTTATCAAAGGCAGTTTCGGCATTTCCGCAGCCAAGTTGGACGGGGATAAGCTCGGCATGGAGCCGCGTGAGAATATAATTAATCTGGCGCATGACCATAATACCGCTCATCGGGCCAGGGGAGCATGAGGCGATGGCGTATATGGGTCCATCAAGATGCTCGCGGCCCATTGTGCTTGTCCAGTCAATCGCATTTTTAAGCAAGGGCGGCAGTCCGCCATTATATTCTGGACTGATAATGATAATGCCATCGCAGTCTGCCATAGTCTTGATAAGGGCCGCCGCATTTGGAGGTGTTTTTAAATCGCCATGAAAGAGTGGTAAGTCAAAATCATTCAGATCTATGATGTGTGCGCTCGTGCCTGCTGTTTCCAAGCGTCTCACCAGCGCGCCTTCAAGCGCTTTATTAATCGAGCCCTTACGGAGTGAACCGCATATCAAACCAATTTTGGGAGCTACCATGTTAAATCCACTTTTAATGAGCTTCGCGATTAGAAATTCTTGATAAATCTCTATAGAGTTTATAGCTAATCTATCAAGCATAATGGATAGGATTGTCGCCTAGAGCATGATATAGTTTTACCCTTGAAATAGAAGAAGACGGCAGAATGCAATTTTTTGATGGCTTATCTTTCATTTGGGTCTTGGGCCTTTTGGTTTTAATCGGGCTCTTTTACGGCGTGCAGGCATTTTTAGGCTATAAGGCTGTGGCGCGTGATGCGTTCTCAGATTATGAGTATAAGAAGGCGGAGGGCATGATAGATAAGCGCCTGTCTAAAGAAGGTTATATCCGCGCTTATAAGCGGTTTAACAATCCGCGCCGCCCGGCCTATATTGCTGGGACTATCGCCGCGATATTGCTGTTAACATGGCCAGCCATGGGCTTGATTGAATTTGCCTTGCGCCAAATGTGGCAATTATCTGGGCGGTCGCGAACGATAGAGCCGGGCTTTTTGGTTTGGCAGTTTTTTATCTTCTTTTCAGTCATTGGTATTTGGGTGGCCATCGTCTATATTGGCGCGCGGCGTTATCACCGCTTTGCACCTGTTAGCTTTCGTGATGAACAAATAAGGGAAATGGACTAATGGAATTCCTACACACAATGGTTCGTGTCACTGATTTAGAGGCCAGCCTAGAGTTTTATTGCGGCGGACTTGGCCTAACTGAAATCAGGCGCGTTGACCATCAGCAGGGACGTTTTACGCTTATCTTTTTGGGCAGTGATAGCGATATTAAGAATTCGGGACGCACAGGCGAAGAGCACCCCATGCGCGGCGGTCTGCCGATGCTAGAGCTTACCTATAATTGGCCTGATGAAGAGGGAACTGCCGAGCAATATGGCGAGGGCCGCAATTTCGGCCATGTCGCCTTTTGCGTAGATGATATTTATGCGGTATGTCAGCGGCTTCAGGATAAAGGCGTCACCATTAACCGCCCCCCGCGCGATGGCTATATGGCTTTTGTGCGCAGCCCCGATAATATCAGCGTAGAGCTTTTGCAAAAGGGCGATCCTAAAGCGCCACAAGAGCCTTGGTCGAGTATGGAAAATAAGGGCAAGTGGTAGCTACACGCGATCTTCAATTCTCCGTGTGATGGCTAATCTGCCATAGCTTTGTAACGTTGCTGGCTTATAAAGAGGTCATAACATCTATTTGAGCTGAGTTTTAATGCGTAAATCTGCCCTTATTCTATTAATAGCTTTCATGTCGTGGCTGATAGTGGCTGGCGCGGCTTTTGCGCGCCAATCCGCCCCGCTTGACACAGGCAAAGTTGTTGCAAGTCTTGTAAGCTCGCATGATAGCATAGCCCCGGGCGGCACATTTCACATTGCCTTGCGCACGCAGCTTGATGAGCATTGGCATACCTATTGGAAAAATCCGGGCGATAGCGGCGAGCCCGTTCATATTGAATGGAGCCTTCCAGAGGGTATAAGCCCAGGGCCGATTATCTGGCCGCTGCCAAAACCCGTGCCTACGGGCCCGATTATCAATTATGGCTTTGAGGGAGCTCCGCTCTTTACTACGGCCTTTACCGTATCCGAGACAGCCAAGCTAGGCGATGTCATTACGCTCACAGCTGATTTTTATTATCTCGTTTGTTATGATGTTTGCATTCCCGAATCCGGTCAGCTTAATCTACCTATTTCTATCGGCCCAAGCTCTATTGATGACGATTGGAATGCTCAGATAAATGAGGCGCTCAGCGCGTCTCCAAAGACGGGCGCGGTCAAAGGCGGGGTTGAGAATAAAGATGGTGCGCTTACACTTAGCTTTACAAATTTACCCGAGGGCGATTTCTCAAAGGCCTATTTCTTTCCCTTTGACCAAGGCGTACTGGGACATAGTGAGCCGCAACGCATTACATTAGCTGATCAAGGCTTAAAACTCGAAACCAAAGCTGATTTCCTTTGGGAGAAAGATGTGCCCAAGTCATTAGGCGGGGTTTTGACCTATGAGAAAGAGGGTGTTTATTCTGGCACCGAAGTAACGATGTTGGTGGGTGAGGTCTTATCCATTGGCGCGCCTGCTGTCGCTGCTAAGCCCCTTGCAAAGGTGAGCGGGGCTTCGTTATTCACGGCGATTATCGGCGCGCTTGTGGGTGGGCTTATTCTAAATCTTATGCCTTGCGTTTTTCCTGTTATATCTATCAAGGCGCTATCAATTGCTAAATCCGCTCATGGGGAGCGCGCCGCGATAAAGCGCGAAGCCTGGTTCTACACATCGGGCGTCATTGCAATGTTTTTGCTCTTAACGCTCATATTACTGAGCCTGAAAGCGGGCGGGTCTGAAATTGGCTGGGGCTTTCAGCTGCAATCCCCCAAGGTCGTCGCGGGATTAGCTTTGCTGCTTTTTGTTATTGGCCTGAACCTTTTGGGGGCCTTTGAATTCGGCTCTGGGCTTCAAAATACGGGTGCGTCCCTGACGCAAAAATCTGGCGCGGCGGGCTCGTTCTTTACAGGCGCGCTGGCTGTGGTTGTGGCAACGCCTTGTACCGCGCCAATGATGGCAGGTGCCGTAGGTTATGCGCTTGCTGCGCCCGCGCTTATCACGCTGGCCGTTTTTATGGCACTGGCTATTGGTTTTGCGCTGCCCTTTTTATTGATTGCTTATGTGCCAAGCCTTCTCTGTAAACTTCCCAAGCCAGGCCTTTGGATGGCGCGCTTTAAAGAGATATTGGCCTTCCCCATGTTCGCGGCCGCCATCTGGCTTGTTTGGGTGCTGAGCTTACAAGCGGGCGAGCATGGCGTATTGGTGATACTCTGCGCTATGCTTGCGGCTTCATTGGCGATTTGGCTTTTCAAACTTAGCGGCGGATTGTCCAGAACATTAGGAGTTTTAGCAGTGATAGCGGCTTTAGCTCTGCCCCTAACGCTATCGGCAAATACCAACGCCAGCGCCGACGCGGCGGCAAAACTAGATGCAATGGTTTGGTCACAGGCGCGCGTCGATGAGCTTCTTGCACAGGGCCGTCCTGTCTTTGTGGACTTCACCGCCGCATGGTGCGTTACCTGTAAGATCAATGAAAAAACTGTTCTTTATAAAGCCAAAACGCAGAAACTTTTTGAAGATACAAATACAGCCTTTTTGGTGGCGGATTGGACAAATAAGGATGATGTCATTGCCGCTGAGCTAGCTAAATATGGACGCGCAGGCGTTCCGCTCTATTTGGTTTATTCGCCTAATTTTCAAGAATTCGTGAGGCCTGCGGTTTTGCCTCAAATTTTGACCTATAATGTGATAATAGAAGCCTTAGCTGGGAGCTAAACCCGCCTTTCCTTTTACACGAAGGGAGGCCTTTGATAAAAGGAAACTTACTCATGTCATACGCACGTAAATTATTCGCCGCGAGCGCGGTTTTATCCCTCTGCATAGCCGCCCCGGCTTTCGCAAAAATCGAAACCGGTTCTACTGTTTCTGATATGACGGTGACAGATTCAAATGGAGCGGTACATAACCTTTCTGACTTTGCGGGTAAAAAACTTATCCTAGAGTGGACAAATGCTGACTGTCCCTATGTGAAAAAGCATTACACCACAGATAATATGCAAAAAACACAAAGATTGGCGACAGCGGATGGCGACACAGTTTGGCTTTCCATTATTTCCAGCGCGCCGGGTAAGCAAGGTTTTGTAGACGGGGCTAAGGCCAATCAATTGACAGAAATCCGCGCCGCAGCGCCAACAGCTGTCATTCTCGATTCAGAAGGCACGGCTGGACGCGCTTTTGCCGCCAAGACAACCCCGCATATGTTTATTCTCGATGAGAGTCAGACTTTAGTCTATCAAGGCGCTATTGATGATAATCGCTCGGCTAATCCTGCCGATGTTGCAGGCGCGAAAAATTATGTTCTTGCCACTTTGGAAGACCTAGAAGCTGGCCGCACAGTTGTTGATGCTGAAACATCTCCTTATGGCTGCAGCGTTAAATACGGCTTATAAAGCGACGCCGCTTAAAATTATTAGCCCCGCAGCTTCAGGCGCGCAGGGTTTTTTATTGCGCATATGTTTGGATGGCCTATTAGTTTCTCAGTAAACCTAAGGATTCTTCATGACCGATCGTTCCGCCCAATTTGCAAAGTTAAAAACTCTGGCTGGCAGCGCCTCTAATATTGCGCAGCTCTTTGAAAATGAGCCGGATCGCCTTGAAAACTTTGTCATGTGCGAAGGGCCATTACGAGCTGATTTCTCCAAGCAAGCAATTTCCAAAGAGGCGTTGGATGCTTTGCTAAGCTTTGCAGCGGGGTGTCATCTTGAAGAATGGCGTGCCAAATTATTTGCTGGCGACACGGTCAACACATCTGAAAACCGCGCGGTTCTGCATATGGCGCTGCGCGGCGTTGGTGGTTCAGGCAGCGTGCAAGAAGTCGTTGCGGCCATGCGCGAAAAGATGGCCAGTTTTGCTAAAAAAATTCGTAGTGAGGGCCGCTATAAATCCGTGGTGCATATCGGCATTGGAGGCTCTGATTTGGGCCCCCGCCTTGTCGCGGATGGGTTTGGCGCCGCAGGAGAGCAATCGCTCGAGCTGCGCTTCGCTGAAAATGTCGACGGCGCCTCTATGAATGACGCGCTGGCAGGTTTGGATCCTGCGAGCACGCTGGTCGTCGTCGTCTCCAAATCTTTCACTACCCAAGAAACACGCATGAATGCCGAAGCCGCAAGGGAATGGCTGGCTGATGCGTTGGGCAATAAAGCGGGCGATAATTTTATCGCCGTGACGGCTAACCGTGAGGGTGCGGAAAGTTTTGATATTCCAAGCGATCAAATCTTTGATTTTTGGGATTGGGTTGGCGGGCGCTATTCTGTCTGGAGTGCCGTAGGACTTTCTCTGCAAATCGCCTTTGGTCCCAAAGTTTTTGATGCGTTTCTAAAAGGCGCCGCCCGCATGGATATGCACTTTCGCGATCAGCCCTTACAAGAAAACTTGCCTGTCATGCTGGCGCTTGCGGGGATATGGAACCGCAATGTGCTAGGTTATAGCTCTCAAGCGGTTATCCCCTATGCGCGGCGCATTCGTAAGTTTTCAGCATTCTTGCAGCAGCTTGAGATGGAGAGTAATGGCAAAGGGGCAACCCGGGACGGCGAAGATGCGGGGCTGACTTGTCCTATCATCTGGGGCGATGAGGGCACTAATGGCCAACACGCTTTCTTCCAATGGCTGCACCAAGGCACACCCGGTGCCCCCGTTGACTTTGTCGCCGTTCTAAAAGACCACGAATCTCGTCCTGCTCATCATGCGGCTCTGCTGGCTAATTGTTTCGCGCAATCCGAAGCCCTGATGCTAGGCAAGAGCGCTGATGTTGTTCGCACGGAATTAGAAGACCGCCCCGATGCAGAGGCCATTATTCCGCAAAAGACATTCCCGGGTAATCGCCCCTCAACTACGATAACGCTAGATGAATTATCACCGTTCGCATTGGGGCACCTTATTGCGCTTTATGAGCATAAGGTTTTTGTGCAAGGCGTGATTTGGAATGTGAATAGTTTCGACCAATGGGGCGTGGAACTGGGCAAAGTTTTGGCTAAAACCATTCTTAGCGAAATGGATAAAGGACAGACGGGCGCACATGACCCAAGCACAGCCGCCCTTATGGCATTGGCGCGTGGTGATAAGCCAAGCTAGAATCCAGCTCAGCTTATCACGTATTTTATGGCAAAGCAGCTTAGGGCTAGCTTTGCCATCCCTAACTGATTTAAAAGGCTTTCTGCCAGCCAATCTTTACTTTGCTATCGGTTTCTAGCTGCGGGCCGTTTAGCTCGCGGCGCAGCGGTATGCCATATTCAAGAGCGATGCGGTGACCCTTAAACGCGCCTCTTTGGCTTAACAAGTTCAAGCCAAAAAGAAGCTCTGTGACCTTGCCGCCGTGATTATTTGGATCAGCCGTTTGGACGGGCGCAATAATCGTTGCGTCTTGGCCGACAACTTTCCCTTGGGAGCTATGCTTGAGGCGCGAGGACAGCGAGACCCAGTTTTGCGGCTCGTACGAAACCCAGCCTGTGAGCTCTGTTCGCGTGCTGCGGCGATATCCTTCTTTATTCTTGGCAAGCGGGATAATAAACAGCGCCTGACCGCCCCAGCCAATTTTGCCGTTACTATCGAAATAAGTCATGCCGGGCTTAATATCATAAGTGCCGGTTCCGTTTTGCATGGGATAAGGCAAGCGCAAAGTGGGCGTTGCTCCTGTTGGCGCAAGCACGTCATCTGTCTGCTTAATTGAGCCTGTTGGCAAGCTAAGGGCGAGGTTAAGGTTGAATTGATGCCGCGGGTTAGTGCCGTCATCAAGACCATAAATTGCCCCAATGGTAGTGTCGCCAAAACCCTCGCTTTGAGTTTCAAAGTCACCAAGTCTCGTGGTGCCCATGCCGCCTTGGAACGTGGTGTGATCCATGCTTTTAAACACATAGCTGCCCATGGCTAAGACTGTTATGTTGTCCGTAACTCCGTACATGGCTCCGGCCATATGCATCTCCATTGTCATGGAGGTCGGCACGACGCGCAATGTAGGCGGCTGTCCCGCAAGGCCTGCAAAGGGATTCGCCACCGTTGTGGCAATAATCTCAGGCGATTGCGAGATCGTGCCATCGCGCGAGCCGTCCATAACCATATTCATATAGCGATAGGAGAGCATCACTTCGCCTTTTTTGTGGCGATGATCGGCCATCACGCCAATGGGCGCGTGATCAGCCGCGTGTGAGGCTTTAGGGTCATTTTCGTGGGCAAGGGTAATGCTTGGTGCCATGCTGAATGTCAGGGCCAATACGGCAGCTGGAAGGTCAGTAAATTTAGTCATGTGATAATCTTGTCTTTAGAGAGATATAAGCACGCCAAAGGGCGTAGGTTTTGTCAGTCTAAAGAGAAAGAGGGGGGGCGCGGGAGCCGAGCGGTGGGCCCGTGGCGCTATAATTATAGCCGAACTTATAAGACGTAAAAGAAGGGTCGGTAGAGGGCTGGATTACAGCTTGAGGCAGGGAGGCTTTGGGCGCAGGCAGCGCCGCCATTGGCATGACGCAATCTGGACAGTGCTCGCTGTACGTCTCGTCATCTGGCCAGCCTTTACCCGCAAGCTCAAATAATTCGCGTAGCTGGGCTTCAGCTTCATCACTGACCGCTTGAGTTTGCATATTACAGAGATAGCCGTTCAGACCATTATCACTTTGCGCCGCTGCCATAGCAGGGCTGAGCATTTGCACAAACAGGGCAAAGCTTAAAAGGATATGGCGAAGGATAATCACGCGCGGGATATAGCGGCTGATAGGGCCGAAAGCCAAGCGACAGACTGACGCTATTTTAAGCCAGCAGCTTTGGCAAAATAAAGGCGCTAAAAGCGCCAATGGCCCAGACGCCAAAGCCTATCCAAAGCACCCAGCCGCCAAGCGCCCTAAGACGCGCGCAAGCATTGGCGGCGCGCGCATCCGCCGGGCAGGGCATATTGCGGGTCAGATAACGCACGCCCCAAGCCGCGCATAACAGAGTAAGCGAGCCGCCAAAAACAAGGGGCTTGTTAGAAGATAGCCAAATAAGCTGCGGAAAATTACTGGTGAGTGAGGAGAGCGCTGCGCCCATGCCTAGGGTAATTAAAATGGCGGGCAGGGTGCAGCACACTAAGGTCGAGAGGCTGGTGAGAAGCGCGAGGCTTGGCGCGAGCATTTCCCTAATGGCTACTCGCCTTATTTTCATGATTTTGTAGGCGGGGTAAATTCACGCCCGTCTTTATGCGTAATTTTAGTCACGGTATAACCCGCATTTTTGACCAGTTCTATAATTTTGTCATCCTTCACACTACGCCCTTCAATTAAGGTAATTGATAAAGTTTTGGCGTCCAAATCAACAGAGGTACTTGCTACGGACTTGTGTCTTTTGAAGGTTTTATTGAGTGCTATTGTACAAAAGTCGCAGACAAGACCCTTGAGCCCTACAGTTATATCAGAGCTTTCAGCCGCTGGGTTCTGTGTCACTTGGTTGTCCTTGGCCCAAGCAGCAGCAGGGGCTAAGAGCAAGGCGGCGGCGATAAAAATTGATTTTAGAAACTGCATGGGGCTCTCCTTATCAAAAGCGGTGAATATAGTTTAATAGCGGCTCACCCTGCATATCAACCCCGATTTCCAGTAAGCTTGGCCCTTTGAAAAAACGTAGCAAGGCGGTGGCTGTAAGCGGGGTGTCATTCTCTGGGCGGGCATGCCCTTCGACCATAATCCATGTATGAAGCGCGCCCGCGCCCGCAATATAGGGCGCAATACCAAGCCGTGAGTGATAAGTAAGTTCATCGCCAAAGCGCCCTTGATTCCAATATTCTATTGCAGCTGAGGTGAAATATCGCCGCGTCTCCCAGTCGCCCGAGGCTGCGAGGAAAAAGCTCATATCATCCGCGCGGGCGCTGGCTGACGGGGCTTCATCTTTTACAATTCCTATTGCTGCGTGACCATAGAGATTGGCTTGACTGTCGGTCTCGTTCCATCGCTTTACAAGGCGGTTAAGCTGCGCGCCCGTGAAAGCGGCATCGTTCTCTCTATCATAACGCAGACGCAGGCCCAGACTATGGCGGCGATCGAACGTGTAATGGATATGCGCGCTATTTTGTTCGGCATCATTGCGCAGCATGACAGTCCAGCTATCCGTATAAGATACAGGCCGCGCTTGAGCTATTGGGGAGAGAGTTAGCCCGTATAAGATATAAAGCATTGCATGTAAACGCATACCCCCCTATGGTATATAAAGTTTATTAAAGCAAGATACAAAATGGTTACCTTATGGAAAGACGATCGCGCAGAAAAAATAGTCTAAAGCGCTTATCGCGCATTGAAGGACAAGTGCGCGGTCTTCAAAAAATGATAGAGGATGACCGCTATTGTGTGGACATTCTGGTGCAAGTGAAAGCCGCGATGGCCGCCTTAAAGCGTGTCGAAGGGGAGCTTTTAAAAGACCATGTAGACCACTGCATTAAAGATGCGATTTCCAGTGATGATGTGGCGGATAGAGAAGCTAAAGTGGCAGAGCTCGTAGATTTACTCGCTAAGCGGTAATTACCCCACTTGGCCGCGGTGGCGCAATTTATGATCAGCGAGCACGCAAGCGAGCATGGCTTCGGCGACAGGCACGCCGCGAATACCCACACAAGGGTCATGACGGCCCTTGGTACGTACATCAATTTCATTTCCGTCCGCATCAATGGATTTAACCTCAGTCAGAATAGACGAGGTCGGTTTAATTGCCACGCGCGCAATAATCTCATCACCATTTGAAATGCCGCCAAGGATGCCGCCCGCATGGTTGGATAGAAAATGTGGTTGGCCATTATCCATGCGGATTTCATCGGCATTATCTGTGCCTGTAAAAGCGGCGGTAGCAAAACCAGTGCCAATCTCAACGCCTTTGGCCGCATTAATGCTCATCATGCCCATAGCAATGTCGCTATCGAGTTTGCCGTAAATGGGTGCCCCCCATCCCGCAGGCACGCCGCTCGCGCGCACTTCGATAATCGCGCCAATCGAATTTCCGGATTTGCGTGTCTCGTCGAGATAGTCTTCCCACTCTTTGGCGGCCTTGTCATCAGGGCACCAGAAAGGGTTGTTATTCACGTTGTCCCAGTTCCAGTTCTCGCCATCGATCATTTTTTCGCCGATTTGAATGACAGCCCCGCGAATTGTAATGCCGCTGCCTAAAATTTTACGCGCAATGGCGCCAGCGGCCACGCGGTTAGCCGTCTCGCGCGCAGAACTGCGTCCGCCGCCGCGATAATCGCGAATGCCGTATTTTGCATCATAAGTCATATCCGCATGACCGGGGCGGTAGCGCCGCTTAATTTCTGAATAGTCCTTAGAACGTTGGTCTTTATTCTCAATCAGCAAGCTAATAGGCGTGCCTGTTGTTTGGCCTTCAAAAACCCCTGAGAGAATTTTGACCTGATCTGGCTCATTACGCTGGGTAACAAAGCGCGAGGTACCTGGGCGGCGCTTATCCAAAAAGGTTTGAATGTCGGATTCTGTGAGCTCAATGAGAGGCGGGCAGCCATCAACTACGCAGCCAATGGCAGGCCCGTGGCTCTCGCCCCAAGTGGTAAACCGAAAAAGATGTCCAAAAGAATTGTGTGACATAGGCGCTGTTTAGCGGGCGCGGGCGCAATAGGCTAGAATTATTCTGCCTATCTGGCGTTTAATTAGGCGGGGATTAAACGGCGCGGCTGCGGGCCTGAACGCGAAAAGCCTTTGGGGCAGGGGGGATAAGTGTTTGGTAAGCGTCTTTTGCCTGAAAAAAAGCAGCTACATTGGCATAGGGGCTATCTGGGTGAAAGAACTTGGCCTTTTTACGCCATGCCGAGCGGATATCCGCCTCGCGCGCGGATGAATTTAGACCTAATGTTAAAAGTGCTTGTTGACGTGTCATTTCGGCAATTCCCTCTTAATACCTTCGGCCCGCATTTAAATTTATGCGGCTATTGTTATATTCCCTGAAAAGCTTAAAGCGTGTTAGGGTTAATAACTTGCTCAGAGACATGGTTAATTTTGTGTTTCACTGATATTTTTTAAAGGTTGGCTATGTCTTCCCCGATAATTCCTGATACGCCAAGCGCGAAAACTTACGAGTCTAACGAAGAACGCGATGTCAGCTGGTTTGCCGCCAAAGATCCTATCGCTTTGCTGGCAGAGTGGCTACAGGCCGCCGCTAAGACTGAAATCAATGATCCTAATGCCATGTCATTGGCAACTGTGGATGGGGCTGGCATGCCGGATGTGCGTATGGTCTTGCTGAAAGATATTAGCGAAGATGGCTTAGTGTTTTATACAAATGAAAATAGCGCCAAGGGCGCTCAGCTCAAGGCAACAGGCAAGGCGGCTTTATGCTTTCACTGGAAAAGCTTGCGGCGGCAAATCCGGGTACGCGGCCGCGTTACGCGGGTGCCCGATGCGCAATCAGATGCATATTTTTCAGCTCGTGCCCGCGGCTCACGACTTGGCGCATGGGCTTCAGACCAGTCGCAAGCTGTGGCTGACCGCGAGGCGCTTATGGCGGCCTTAAACGCGGCAGAGCATAAATTTGAGGGCAAAGATGTGCCGCGCCCGCCCCATTGGTATGGCTGGCAAGTGGCCCCGCAGGTCATAGAGTTTTGGCAGGACGGGGCGTATCGCCTGCATGACCGCATGACATTCATAAAGAACGGGCAGAGCTGGGAAAAGACCCGCCTTTTCCCATAGGTTAAAATAGGATATAGGGCGTCATGGATTTTCTATTTGTTCTTTTCTTTTTATTCATTGCCTTCAATATGTTTCGCAATTTTGTGAAGGCAGCAGGCGGCAGAGCGGTTAAGGCTGCCGGAAAAACAAGTCCAACCGACCAACTCTCCGATATTAAAGCGCATCTTGAGCGTGCGGCTAAACAAGGGTCAAATAATTGGACTGGCGGCGATAATGGCGATGATTATGAAGCTAAAGATTGGTCTTTTGGGGCGCCTAAAACACAAAATTCGACGAGCAAGGCAGGTCAGAAATTTAAATATAAAACGAAAGATAAAAAGCAGGCGCTTAATTTTGACTTTTTGGGCCGTAATGGGGCTAATATTGATAAGAACCGGCAACGCCGCAATGATTGGGGGCGGCGCCAGCAGAAAGAGCTGTTGTCTGGAACGAATGTCGTTATAGCTTTAATTTTTGGCTTAGCCGTTCTTTATTTGCTGTCTCAGTTTTAGAGCTGAGCGCTAGCCGTTATTATTTGCGTTATATTCAGTCTGTAAGCCGTCTTTGCCTTGAGCGCTAACGCGGCCTGTCTCTCGCATATGGATAAGATGGGCAAGCACGCTATGGGCGGCAGCAGGGTAAAGCCGTTTATCAATATCCGTGTAGATATGTTTAACCATGTTCATAATAATTGTGTGGCCTGCTTCTATAGCAGCCAAGATTTGGACCTCTCGCGTGAGGCGGTGGTCGATATAGGCGTCTATAAAGGTATCTACGTCCTCAATGACGGGACCGTGAGTGGGCCGAACCTTATCAAAATGGCGCTGCTGAACTTTGCGCAGGCTCTCGAGGTAATCGCCCATATGTCCATCGGGCGGCGAGACCACGCTGGTCGACCATCCCATAATGTGATCCCCTGAAAATAGGGTGTTTTCCTCGCGCAGGGCGTAGCACATGTGGTTAGATGTATGACCCGGTGTGTGTATCACATCTATTGTCCAACCTGCGCCCGTAACGACATCTCCATCGCGGATTTCTACATCGGGCTTGAAGGTAAGGTCATCGCCCGCTTCAAGTCGTACTTCGCCGCCTTCGGGCTCACGCATCTGCAGTCCATAGCCATAAATTTCACAACCGTGATCGCGCGCCAGCGGCACAGCCAGTGGGGAGTGATCAATATGGTGGTGAGTCATTAAAACGTGCGTTACTTGCCTGCCGGCTAGAGCCGCATCTAGCGCGGCGCGGTGCTCAGTAAGGTCAGGCCCTGGATCAATGACGGCAACCTCTTTATCGCCAATAATAAAGACACCCGTGCCCGTATAGGTAAATGGCCCCGGATTATTCGCGGTAACGCGCTGCACTAAAGGGCTGAGCTGTTGGCACTGTCCGTAAGTGAAATCGAACTGTTTAACGAATGGAATGCTCATGAAGGCCCAGTTTCTTTTGTTATAATTTCTTTATATCTCAATTCGCATTAAGCTAATTAAGGGCTGGGCGTCTAGTCGCAATATCTAACATTCTCGTTAGTGAAAATTGAGCAGAACTTCATTGAATGTTTGGTAAATTGGCGGAAAGCTCTTGCCCAATCAAAGCTTTTTGCCGCAAGGCCAACGCCGCTTGGACTTCAGGCAAACTGAGAATATCGGATAAGGTCTGTGCATTTTCAGAGAGGGAGACTGAGCTGCCAAAGAGTTGTTCTAGTTGTTCAGCTGTGGTTTTAGGGCGCGGAAAGCGTTTAATCCTATAGGCGGCATCTGCATCAAGGCCTGCTTCTTCTTTAGCAATTTCAATCGCGCGGCTAAACCCTCCCAGTTCATCAACGAGTCCAATCTCTTTGGCCTGCGCGCCTGTCCAAACGCGGCCTTTGGCGATGTCTTTGACGGTTTCTATAGGCAAGCCGCGACCCTCGGCTACACGCACGATGAAGTCTTCATAGATATCTTCTAATTGTTTTCGGTAAGCCGCCTTTTGGTTCTGATTAAAAGGCGTATCTGGAGAGTAGGCGCCTGCATAATCGCCGCCAATGGTGATGCCCTCAATATTATAGCCGATTTTTGCAAAGCTTTTCTCAAGCGCCACCTTGCCGCCTAACACGCCAATGGAGCCCGTAATCGTCGTTGGCAGGGCAACAATCTTATCTGCATTGGCGGAGACATAATAACCGCCCGAGGCTGCATATTGCCCCATACTTATAATGACGGGCTTACCCGCCTCTTTGGCGCGGGCCACAGCGGCGTAAATTTGATCAGAAGCAGCAGGGGAGCCGCCGGGAGAGCTTACGCGAAAGACAATAGCTTTGACGGAATCTTCTGAAGCGGCATCATCAATAGCTCTAGCCAGAGTATCCCCGCCCATTGTTATCCCGCCGCCCGTAAAGGGATTGCTGCCATCTGTTGAGGCACCTGTGACCACCGCGCCTTGTCCGCCAATAAAGGCAATGGAGTCGCCGGTGAATTTTTCGTCGAGCTCATAATTGGCGAGGCTAAGAAATTTCGTGTCTTCACCATCCGTCTTATCGCGGATATATTCACGGGCCTCTTCGACCTGACCCAGCTTATCAACCATTTTAGCCTTTAGTGCAGCTTCAGCGCTATGCGGGGCGCCGTCCAAGATGTTTTTTAGAGCTGAGAGGGATAGCTCGCGATCTTGGCTGATATCGGCACCGGCATGGTCAAACAATGAGGCCATATATGATGTCGTGGCTTCGCGATGGGCGGGGGTAAAGTCTTTTTGAGTATATGTATTGGCCGCGTTCTTATATTCATAGAACTGGTCTATTTGAGGCTGGGCCTCTATCTTCTCTAAAACACCCCCGAAAAATTCAGTTTCACTATAGAGGCCCGCCGTCGCAAAACCCGTTGTATCTTGCAGCCATATTTCATCAGAGGCTGAGACCGCATAATAAGGCATCAGCGAGGGGCTCTCAAAGCCTTGGGCGTGTGTGATAACAAATTTTCCAGAGGTCTTGAAGTCGATTATGGCGAGCCTAAGCTCTTCAGCGCTGGCAGGTACCATGCCGGTGCCATTAGCGCGGATGAAAAGTCCCGAAACAGTTTTGTCGTCTTTAGCTTGGCTGAGCTGGCGGGTAATATGGACGACCGATGAAGGCGAGGCTCCAAAAAGGCTCGACGGCGCGCCGTGGTCTTTTAGTGGTAGGCGTAAGTCGAGGGTTAACACGTGTTGACCTTTAATCTTTGCCGCCGATGACGTCGCTTGCGATAACCCTACAGATATAAGGAGTAGGGTAAGCAGGATAAAAAAGGCGAATATGCCAACAATAGTCCCAAAAACAGTTATAAAAAATTGACGCATAATCTCACCTTAATGATGTGTTGGATTGTCAAGCATGGTGGCAAGCAAATCGCTTCTTAATGTGAATATAAAGAAGGAGGAGCTTTAACAAGCTGTTATCCTGTCCTGCCTGTTGAAAGCAGATAGTCTTTTTTTTGATGAAAATAGAGCAAAAACGTCATTGCTTTTCCAAATGTGACCAGATAGAACGCGCGCTCATTCACAAAGTCTCTTTTACTATGGGGCGTAGCCAAGCGGTAAGGCATCGGGTTTTGATCCCGTGATCGTTGGTTCGAATCCAGCCGCCCCAACCATCTTTGTGAAAGCCTGTTACAAGCCTCTAGTTTCATCGTCCCGCTATAAATTTGTGCTCGATAAGTAGCTGTCATTGCGGGAGCCATCCCGCATTGTGGTTACAAGCAATCTCACACAATGTAATTTAGTCATACGCCGTGTAAATGTTACCAATTTTTTAAAAAAAAACGTGATTCAAGCCTGTGTAAG
>CALKIX010000075.1 GCA_937995665.1 uncultured Hellea sp.
CCCTATGCGCTGGGGCATTCACCCGCATTGGAAGAAAGAGCCGCCAGAGGGACGGCCTATGTTTAATGCGCGCGTTGAGACGGCGGCTGAGAAGCCTAGCTTTCGCACGCCTTTTCGCCGCCGCCGCGCGCTCTTTCCCGTCACGGGCTGGTATGAGTGGGATGGCGTGGAGAAACCCAAAACGCCATATATGATTTACGAGGATGATAGAGAGATGTTTGCCCTCGCAGGGCTGTGGGATGAATGGCGCGTGGATGAGGGGATTAGCCTTTTATCGGCAACTATCCTGACGACCCCCGCCCAAGGTGAGGTCAAGCATTTGCATCACCGTATGCCCGTTCGCCTAAAGCCCGCGGATTGGGATGAATGGCTGGATTGGGACAGCGCGGCTGATAGGATTATAGAGCGTAAATGCGGCGGAGATGATTTGGACTTTCACACCGTGAGCACACAGGTCAATTCAGGACGCGCCAGCGGGCCCGCCCTGATAGAGCCGTCTAACTAATTAGCTACTTCTTTGGCGCAGGTTGGGGGCGGCTAAAGACAAGCGCGCTCTCTGAGCTTTGGGCCGCGTCGAACTTATACCCATCCATATTAAAGTCTTTCAGACCCTCTGCGCGGTCGACTTGGTTTTGCATAATCCAGCGCGCCATTTGTCCGCGCGCGAACTTTGCATAATACATAAGTGCGCGGGCTTTGCCGTCTTTCACATTGAGAAACTTGGCGCTAATGACGGGGCTTTGAATGGACTTTTTCGCCACAGCTTTGAAATATTCATTAGACGCCAGATTGACGATGGTTTTATCGGCGTGGCCTTCCATATCGGCATTGAGCGTATCGGCGAGCGTTGTGCCCCAGAAATCATAAAGAGATTTGCCGCGCGCGGTGGCGAGCTTGGTTCCCATCTCGAGGCGGTAAGCTTGGATAGCATCCATAGGGCGCAGCACGCCGTAAAGGCCAGAGAGAATGCGCAAGTGATCTTGGGCGTAGGTGAGCTCTGCATCGCTCATCGATTTGGCCTCTAGCCCCCAATAGACATTGCCGTCAAAGGTCAGGGCCGCGGGTTTGGCCGAATTGCTCTTGCCCTCAAGATTAAAGGCGGCAAAGCGCTCGGCGTTTAGCTCGGCAAGATTGTCACTTATGTGCATGAGCTTTTTAAGATCATTGGCCGATTGCTGCTTGGCGACTTTGGCCAGCTCGACTGTATCAGCGGCAAGGCGCGGGGCGGTGGCGGCGAGTTTTGTCTCGGCCAAATCGTAATTTAATTTTTTTGCAGGGGAGAGTAGCGTTAGCATTGTAAGTCCTTTCCTCATAACATCGAGCCGCGTTATGCGGCAAAGTATGCGTGGGTTATGGGTCTATAAGTAATAGCGCACGAAAAAGATGCAAGTGGGACGCGATGACTTTTTCGCGAGCCAAGCTGCACTGCGCCATAGTTTTATCTGGAAAGTTGAGACGGGCATGTTAAGCCTTTCTAAGACTAAAAATTGGGAGAGGCTAAATGCAAATCTATCAAATCGAAAATGATGGCATGATGGATAAGATGGAAATGCTGACCAATACAGCCATTCAAGGGCTAAATATTATTGGCTCGCTTTTTTTGTTTGCGGTCGGGCTGCTCTTTGCTGTGGTTGTCTTTTTCTTCATTATTGATGTCACGCAAACCAAAGATGCCGTGCGGCGCAACTATCCTGTGCTGGGGCGTTTTCGCGGCGGGTTGAGTAAATTGGGCGAGTTTTTCCGCCAATATTTCTTTGCCATGGACCGCGAAGAAATGCCCTTTAACCGCGCCCAGCGTGATTACATCAATGACATTGCTCATGACGGTAAAGAGGTTGTGCCTTTTGGCTCAACGCAGGTTCTATCCCCTGGCACGCCCATATTTGCCAATGGCCTTTACCCTAAGCTGGAGGGCGAGCATGAGCTACGCGCGCCTATTGTTATCGGCAAAGGTACGCCCAACCCTTACGCCCCGACGAGCCTGTTTAATATCTCCGCCATGAGCTATGGGGCCTTGTCAAAACCCGCCGTGCAGGCATTATCTCACGGGGCGCAAATGGCTGGGTGCTGGCTCAATACAGGCGAGGGCGGCGTGGCCCCTTATCACACAGAGGGCGAGTGCGATTTGGTCTATCAGCTCGGCACAGGCAAATTTGGCGCGCGCAAAGAGGACGGCTCGCTCGATGCTGAAAAGCTCGCCAAAGTTTGCGAGAACCCCAATATCAAAATGATTGAATTAAAGCTCTCTCAAGGCGCTAAGCCGGGTAAAGGCGGCATTTTGCCGGGCGAGAAAGTCACCGCAGAAATTGCTAAAATACGCGGTATTGAGGTAGGCGAGTCGGCGATTTCCCCCAACCGCCATGTGGATGCGGGTAATGCTGAAGAGCTGCTTGATCTTATTCATGATGTGCGTGTGGCGTCAGGCCGCCCGACAGGGATTAAGCTTGTGGTCGGCAATATCGCGCCTATCCAAGAGCTGTTTCAAGCCATTAAAGCGCGCGGTATAGAGAGCGCGCCTGATTTTATTTCGGTCGATAGCGGGGACGGCGGCACGGGCGCCGCGCCCCAGCCGCTTATGGATAATGTCGGCCTTGCCATTCGCGAGGGGCTACCCTTGATGGATGATTTGCTGCGCGAGGAAGGCCTGCGCGAGCGCATTGCGCTAATTGCGAGCGGAAAGCTGGTCACTCCCGTCGATGTCGCTTGGGCCTTTTGTGTGGGGGCAGATTTCGTGACCGCCGCGCGCGGTTTTATGTTTGCGCTGGGCTGTATTCAGGCGCTTAAATGCGATGAGAATACCTGCCCTACAGGTATCACCACCCATAATAAGCGCCTCCAGCGCGGCCTTGATCCAACGAATAAGGCTGTGCGCGTGAAAAATTATTGCCAGACCGTGCAAAAAGAAGTCGAGATGATTGCCCATAGTTGCGGCTGTGATCATCCGCGCGATATGACCCGCGAACATGTATTGATTGTGCAGGCGGGCGGGCGCTCTATCCCGTTCTCGCAAAGCTGGAACAAGTCGCGTTATATTTAAGCATAAAAAAACCGCCTCAGTATCGAGGCGGGTTTATAAATTATTAAACGCTTAAACGACTTAGCGGCGGCAGCCTGGTCTTACTTCTACGCTGCAAGGAATTGGCACCGCAACTGGCACGCGGTAAGGTACGCTAACGACAGGGCGAACCACATTGATTTGCTCTGTGCGTGTTTCTGGCACAAATTCCGTCCGTTCTTGTTGAATCGTTCTTGGACGCATCACTGTATGATCCACATATTCTGTTTGATCACGCATGATTGTGCGTGAGCGTGTTTCCTGTTCAGGGACGAGCTGCGTGCTAAATTGTGTTTCAGTATGGGGCACCAGTTCAGTGTGCTCTACCATTTCAGTGCGCGCTTCTTGCGTTGTGTAATTCTCTATGTCTTCGTAAGTCTCAACGTCCTGATAAGTCTCAATATCTTCGTAAGTCTCATAATCGGTATAGGCTTCGTAATCGGTGTAAGTTTCAATCTCAGTATGGGGTTGAAGCTCTGTGAAGGCTTTCATCACAGTAACAGGCTTCATGACTGTGACTTCTTTCATTACAGTGACTTCGCGGGTTTTAGTGACAGGACGTTCCTTAGTGACAGGGCGTTGCTTCGTAACCGCGCGCTGACGCGTCACAGGGCGTTCCTGTGTGACTGTGCGCTGCTTAACAACATCAACCATTGTCGTTTGTGGACGCATCGTCGTTACAGGCTTCATAACGGTGACATCTTGCGAGGTTGTCACTTCTTTCATCACAGTATGTGTCTCAGTGATGACTTCCGGAACTTGAACCGTCACGGCTTTTTGCTCAGTATGTTCTTCCATAATTGTGACATTTTCCATGCGCGTGACAGGCCGCATATGTGTTGTTGTTCTGTAAGTCGGTTGCGTTACAGAAGAGACAACGCCAGCCGGGGGCGGGCAAGGTGAGGCAAGCGGAATGAGGTCGCCGCAATTTGCAAAGACAGGTGAAGCGATTAAGCTCATACCCAATATTAGAGCGCTACTTTGGACTAAGTGTTTCATGTCATTCACCACATTTTATTAAACTTACGGTCTTAGCCGTACGCAAAGACTGTGCCAGATTGCGCGCGCGAATACAATAAAGGCAAGCAGTAGGGGAATTGTATCAGAAATTATCGCCTCTCCAGTGTATTTAGCTGGAAGTGGGTAAATGCAGTTTAAGTTGACCAGTATGAAAAGTAAAAACGGGCTGCAAGTCTCAAATTGTTATGGTTTTAT
>CALKIX010000076.1 GCA_937995665.1 uncultured Hellea sp.
TTGTTATGTGGGCAGCTTTTGTCAAAATTCCAAAGCTCACCTCTTTGCAAAATCTCACCGATATATCTTATGGTATCTATATTTATCACTGGTGCGTGTTACAGCTTCTCTTCATGTGGATGCCAAAGCTGAGTGTGGTCATGCTTCTTATTCTCGCGCTTCCGATTACACTCATATTGGCAAGCCTTTCATGGCATTTCATCGAGAAGCCTATGTTGACCCGCAAAAAGTCTTTGGCAACAGCTCTACGCTTTGGCCGTAAAAAGCGAGCCTACGACCCTAAGGCCGTGCTGCTAGATTAGCACGGTCTAGAAGTGGATGGTTTGACCGTAAGCATCAAGGACCGCTTCATGCATCATTTCAGAAAGCGTTGGATGCGGGAAGACTGTTTCCATTAGCTCATGTTCAGTGGTTTCTAGCTTTTGCGCGACGGTGTAGCCTTGGATAAGTTCTGTGACTTCCGCGCCAATCATATGCGCGCCTAATAGCTCGCCGCTTTTGGCGTCAAAGATGGTTTTAATGAGACCCTCAGGCTCGCCAAGCGCTATGGCTTTGCCGTTTCCAATAAAGGGGAAACGTCCGATTTTAATATCGTAGCCCGCCTCTTTGGCCTGCGCCTCGGTATAGCCAACGCTGGCCACTTGCGGGTGGCAATAGGTACAGCCCGGTATGGCATTAGCATCAAGCGGGTGAGGGGATTTCCCTGCAATTTTTTCGATACAGATAATGCCTTCATGGGAAGCTTTATGGGCAAGCCATGGCGGGGTTGTGACATCGCCAATTGCATAGAGCCCTTTAATGCCCGTAAAGCTAAACTCATCTACAGTGATATGCGTGCGGTCAATTTTCACGCCGAGAGCCTCAAGGCCCATATCTTCGACATTTCCAACAATCCCGATAGCAAGTATGACGCGGTCAAACGCTTCAGTGGTTGATTTGCCATCGCTTGTTAGTGTTGCAGTCACGCCCTTTGCGTCCGTTTTTACACTGGCCTGTGTCTTCGTCTTTATAGTAACACCGCGCTTTTCAAAGGCTTTGCGTGCCATTTTTGAAATCTCAGCATCTTCGGCTGGCAGGATGCGGTCAACCATTTCAACCACAGTGACATTGGCGCCAAAGGCATCGTAAAAGCTGGCAAACTCCATCCCAATCGCGCCAGATCCAATAACGAGGAGCTTTTTGGGCATAGTGTCTGGTACCATCGCTTCTCGGGCCGTCCAGATAAATTTCCCGTCAGGCGCAAGGCCGGCTTGCGGGATAGTGCGCGCGCGTGAGCCAGTGGCGAGGATAACATGCTTGGCGGCGTAATCTTTACCCTCAACGCTAACGATAGGGGCATCTTTGCCGGGCTTTAGCTTGGCGAAGCCTGCTATGACGGTGATCTTGTTCTTTTTCATGAGGTGCTTAATGCCGCCAGAGAGCTGACCTGCAATATTGCGAGAGCGCTTAACAATGGCTTTGAGGTCAAATTGCGGGCTGGCAGATAGCCCGTAATCAGCCGCATGCTGCATATTGTGATAAACCTCAGCAGAACGCAGGAGGGCTTTCGTGGGAATACATCCCCAGTTAAGGCACACACCTCCCAATTCCGATTTCTCAATAACGGCCGTTTTAAAGCCGAGCTGTGCGGCCCGAATAGCGGTAACATAACCGCCTGGGCCAGACCCAATTACGATAACGTCATAAGATGTTTCGGACATGAAGTATCCTGTTTAGATAGAAAGCTTTTCATCTATCTATACAGTTTCTCTAAAAAAGGAATAGGCAATTGCGCAATGCAGGGCTGTTATTACGCAATAGTTTGACAGCTCCCCGTTTTTATCGAAGAGCTTATTGATGGTCTTTGGGCAAAGACTCAGGTGAAATAATAGCCTCAATGACTTGCAAGCGGATAACATCGCTTAGCGCCTCAACTTCCAATTCTTCTAGCAGGTCAAAAGCAGCCTCGGCTTGACCGTGCTTGGCATAGGCGATGGCCATGCGGTTGCGGGCCGTATCGCGCAATTCGATTTGATCTATACCGTCAATGGCGGCGCGCGCACTTTCATAATCTTTATGCTTAAGTGAGTAGCTCACTAGGTCTAGATAGGCACGATCACGCAGTTCTGGCATCTCAATTTTCAAAGCTTGGCTGTTGATAAGCTCAATTGTTGCAGAAATCTGTTCCGGGCTGCAATGGCTATCTTGCTTATGGGCTTTTTTAGGCATTCTATCTGGTTTGGAGATAGCGTTGGCTGGCTGGCAGTTTTTGTCAGAATTCTGTGCCTGGGCTTGTTTTTGGACGGGTTTCTTTTCTTTTTTGTTGTGTTGATTATGCGGTTTTGCTGGCATGGAGGCTTCTTTTACGGTAGCTGGCTCTTCCGCATTTAGGTCTTCCATTCGCATATCTTCTTCAAGCATATCAAACATCATACGGTCGATTTCAGAACTCGCTGCACTGCTGATCTGTTTGTCTTCGATAACGGGTTTGCGCACATCAATGGGCGCATCTTCCGTTGGCACTTCGGCCTCTTCTATCGTTTCGGCCGCTTTCTCGCTTTTCTCAGTTTTGATATAGTCATCCACCCATTTTTGACTTTGAGACGACTCTGTCGTGCTTTCATCCGGGGCAGGGTCTTCAATGTCAGCTTTGGTAATAGGCGCGTCATTCTCTAAGCGCTCTTTTTTCTCAGCTTTCGGTTTAAAAGCTGTCCCGCCGGCGCCTTTGGGCTTATTTGAAGCTTCATGCGGGTGGAGCGCTTCTCCAGCCAGAGTTTCCTCAGAAATTTGCGGCGTGGATACAGGCTCTTGAAGTGCCGTGGAGTTGTTGAGGTCGACATCAGTGCCGTAATAGACAACGCTACCAGCCAATACTGATAATACTGTTCCCGCAATCAATGACTTAAATATCATGTGAGTCTCCAAACCTTAATCATCCTTAACTATAAATTAAGGCCAAAAATAGGCAAGCGAACTCGCGCTTGAGGAGAGAGCTTTATGCAGTTGAGCCGTTTTTAGCGAACAGCGTAAGCTGTATTTAGAGCATCATAGTAATTGGGCTTTGCACATAGCGCTTAAAGTGCTGGAGCCATTCTGCGCCCAGCGCGCCGTCCACAACGCGGTGATCACAGGTCAGCGTGACGGTCATAACCGTGGCCACAGCCAGTGCGCCGTCTTTGACAACGGGGCGAAGCTCGCCTGCGCCAACGGATAAAATCATGCCATGCGGTTCATTGATGATAGAGCCAAATTCTTTAATGCCCATCATGCCAAGATTAGAGATGCTAAAGGTGCCGCCTTGATATTCTTGCGGCTTAAGCTTCTTATCGCGCGCGCGGGCAGCCAAGTCTTTCATCTCTGAGGATATGGTTGAGAGGCCTTTATTTTCAGCGCCGCGAACGATGGGCGTAATTAGCCCGCCATCAATGGCCACTGCTACGGCAACGTCGGCGTGCTTGTGCATAGCAATCCCGTCAGGGGTAAAGCTGGCATTGGCGGCTGGCACGTGTTTTAGCGCGAGTGCAGAGGCGCGGATGAGCATATCATTGACGCTGACTTTTATGCCTTCTGGCGCTTGGCTGTTTAGCTCTTTACGCATCTTGAGGAGCGCGTCGATTTCGCAATCCACCGTGAGCGGGAAGTCAGGGACATTGACGTTTGAGCTGACAAGGCGCTTGGCGATTGTGCGGCGCATACCGTCGAGCGGGATAAGGTCGTAAGAACCTGCTTCGATGCCCATTTGGGTGAGGTACTCCGCGCCGCCGCCGAGTGGCATGCCGACTTCGGTTGTTGTCACGACGGGTGCTGCCGCTTGTGGAGCCATGGAGGCTGCGCGCGGGGCGGTTTTGGCACATTCAATATCGGTTTTGATAATCCGGCCATTGGGGCCAGAGCCTGAAATGCGCGCAAGATCAAGCCCCGCTTCAGCGGCAAGACGTTTGGCGAGCGGTGAGGCTTTGATGCGGATTCCGCTATTCTTTGGAGCGGCAGCGGGCGCGGGCGCAGCTTTAGGGGCTGGCGCAGCAGCGGCTGGTGCTGGCGCGGCGGCAGGAGCAGGAGCGGCAGAACCGCCAACACTATAACCATCCATCGCGCTATCATCTTCATCTTCTTCGAGCAGCACAGCGATAGGGGCGTTGACTTTCACCCCTTCTGTTCCGCTGGGGACAAGGATTTTAGCAATCTTGCCTTCTTCCACGGCTTCAACTTCCATCGTGGCTTTGTCAGTCTCAATCTCGGCCAAGACATCGCCAGAATTGACAGTATCGCCTTCGGCAACCATCCATTTAGACAGAGTGCCTTCTTCCATAGTCGGCGAGAGGGCGGGCATAAGGATTTCAATGGGCATAATTAGTCCTTGTAACAAACCTTCTTGGCCGCGGCGACGACATCTTCTGTTCCTGGCAAGCTGAGCGCTTCGAGGTTCGCGGCGTATGGCAATGGCACGTCGACTTGAAAGACGCGCTCTGGCGGGGCGTCCAGATAGTCAAAGGCTTGCTCCATCACGCGGGTTGCGATTTCAGAGCCGATGCCGCTTTGGCCCCAGCCTTCTTCGGCGCAGACTAAGCGGTTCGTTTTCTTCACGGACTCTATAACCGTGTCGCTATCGAGCGGGCGAATGGTACGCAGGTCGACGACTTCGGCGCTAATGCCTTGCTCGGCCAGAATATCCGCGGCTTCAAGGCAGCGTCCCACCATGCGAGAGTGAGAGACCAGCGTGACGTCCGTGCCTTCGCGGCGCACTTTGGCTTTGCCGATAGGGATAATGAAGTCGTCCATGTCTGGGACTTCGAAAGTCTCGCCATACATAAGCTCATGTTCTAAAAAGACAACAGGGTTAGGGTCTCGAATAGCAGCCTTTAGAAGGCCTTTGGCGTCCGCCGCATCATAGGGCGCAACGACCTTTAGGCCCGGCACATTGGCATACCAGCTTGAGTAGTCATGGCTGTGCTGCGCGCCCACGCGAGAGGCCGCACCGTTAGGGCCGCGAAACACGATAGGACAGCGCATTTGACCACCTGACATATAAAGCGTTTTGGCGGCAGAATTGATAATGTGATCAATAGCTTGCATAGCAAAGTTAAATGTCATGAATTCAACAATCGGACGTAATCCGCCCATCGCAGCGCCGACACCGATACCAGCAAAACCATATTCAGTAATTGGCGTATCAATGACGCGCTTTTCGCCAAATTCTTGGAGCAATTCGCGAGTGACTTTATAGGCACCTTGATACTCAGCCACCTCTTCGCCCATGACAAAGACGTTTTCATCGCGGCGCATTTCTTCGGCCATGGCATCGCGTAGCGCATCGCGCACTGTGACGTCGACCATTTTGATATTGGTAGGAATAGCGGGGTCATTTGGCACTATGGCGGCAGCAGGTGCAGCGCTCGCAGCAGGAGCCGCAGCGGGCGCAGCTTCAGCAGCGGGGGCAGGGCTTGTCGCTTGCGCAGGCGCGCCAAGATCAGCGGCCGTTTCCCCGTCTTCGAGCAGTTGCAAGATAACGGCGCCAACTTTTACATTATCTGTACCAGCGGCAACGATGATTTTACCCACAGTGCCTTCGTCGATACTCTCGACTTCCATGGTAGCTTTATCCGTTTCAATCTCGGCGAGGATGTCTCCAGAGGCGACTGTATCGCCTTCTTTGACGAGCCATTTAGAGAGTGTGCCTTCTTCCATAGTCGGAGAAAGGGCGGGCATTTGAATATCGATTGCCATGTCTTACGCCTCCAACAATACGTCTGTATAGAGCTCCGAGGGGTCAGGCTCTGGGCTTTCAATCGCGAATTGGGCTGAGTCAGCAACAATTGCCTTAATTTCTTTATCAATGGCTTTTAGGTCATCTTCACTAGCCCATTTTTCATCAAGGAGGCGGGCTCTTGCCATATCAATCGGGTCGCGCTCTGCGCGCGTTTTAGAAACTTCTTCGCGCGTACGATATTTGGCAGGGTCTGACATGGAGTGACCGCGGTAACGGTAAGTTTTCATTTCCAAAATCATCGGGCCTTTACCATCGCGAGCATGTTTTATGGCTTTTCTGGCGGCATCGCGCACTTCAAGTACGTTCATGCCGTCAACCTGGACACCTTCAATCTCAAAGCTTGAACCGCGCTTATGAAGCTCAGTTTCTGCTGAAGAGCGTTTAACAGATGTCCCCATAGCATATTGATTGTTTTCAATAACGAAGACGACTGGGAGGTCCCAAAGCTTAGCCATATTAAAGGCTTCATAGACCTGACCTTGGTTAGACGCGCCATCACCAAAGAAGGCGAGGGAGACATTGCCATTGCCTTTATATTTATTGGCAAGCGCAAGGCCCGCCCCGATAGGCACCTGTGCGCCCACAATGCCATGGCCGCCGTAAAAATGCTTCTCTGTGCTAAACATATGCATAGAGCCGCCTTTGCCGCGCGAATAACCGCCTTCGCGGCCCGTTAGCTCAGCCATAACCCCGCGTGATGTCATTCCGCAAGCCAGCATATGACCGTGGTCTCGATAACCCGTAATCATTTGGTCGCCCTCAATCATGCCTGCGCGGCAACCTACAACAACCGCTTCTTGGCCGATATAGAGGTGACAGAAACCCGCAATCTGGCCCATGCCATAAAGTTGTCCAGCTTTCTCTTCAAAGCGGCGGATAAGCAGCATGTCTTTGTAATATTTGAGAAGTTCTGATTTCTCGGATTTGAGAGGTTTAGGATTTTTTTTAGAGGTAGCCATAAGAAATAGTCTCAATAATTTGTATCCGAAATATAACGGCCTACGCTTACAAAATGTAGCGCCTTATGGGGTGAATTAATCGGGGAGGTCAAGCCAAATCGTCTTTTCATTCGGATGTGAAGTAAATAATATTTTCCGCGAAGCTGTGTCGAGGCTATCGAGGTTCAGGCTTGAGTTTTTAAGATCCTCCGCATGGCTTTCGAGCGTGCTACGCGTTTGAGTAACGGCCTCAAGGCGCACTTTCAATCGGGTGCTGTCGCGCTCATAGTCGACCCAGCGCATCACGCCTTGGGAGCCCGAGAGAGCATGAAAAGCAAGGTAAACATAGAGGACGAGCAGGGCAAAGATCGGCCATTTTTCCCGAATTTTGCGCAAGTGTTCCATAAGACTCTATCGCGCCTTATGGTTATTAGAGCGTTAAGGCTTCGCAATTTTCACTGCGAAGCCCCAATATTTGTTTAATTTTACTTTGGAAGAACGGCGCGGCCTGCATAGTGAGCCATATCGCCAAGCTGTTCTTCAATGCGAAGAAGCTGGTTATACTTGGCTAAGCGGTCAGAGCGGGCGAGAGAGCCTGTCTTGATTTGTCCGCAATTTGTCGCCACGGCCAAATCTGCAATCGTTGTGTCGGATGTTTCGCCAGAGCGGTGGCTCATCACGGCAGTAAAGCCTGCGCGGTGTGCCATGTCGACCGCGTCGAGTGTTTCGGACAAAGTGCCGATTTGGTTGACTTTGACGAGGATTGAGTTGGCCGCGGCCTTTTCAATGCCTGTTTTTAGGCGCTTAGGGTTGGTCACGAATAAATCATCGCCCACAAGCTGACATTTGCTACCAATTTTTGCATTAAGCGCAATCCAGCCATCCCAGTCATCTTCGTCCATACCGTCTTCGATTGAGATAATCGGGTAATTATCGACGAGGTCAGCAAGGTAATCGACAAATTGCTCAGATGTTAGCGATTTGCCTTCACCTTTAAGCTCATAAGTCTTTGTCTTGCGATTATAAAACTCGGTTGAGGCCACATCCATAGCTAGGAAGACGTCTTCGCCCGGCTTATAGCCCGCGGCTTCAACAGCGCTCATAATATAGTCTAGCGCATGCTTAGACCCGTCAAGATTAGGGGCAAAACCGCCTTCATCGCCAACATTTGTATTGTGGCCATCGGCTTTAAGCTTTGCTTTTAAAGCGTGAAAGACTTCAGCCCCGCAGCGTAGAGCTTCGGAAAAGCTCTCAGCTCCGACGGGCATAATCATAAATTCCTGCACGTCGATAGGGTTATCCGCATGTTCACCGCCATTGATGATGTTCATCATCGGGACGGGAAGGACGTGGGCATTCGCGCCGCCTACATAGCGGTAAAGTGGGACTTGCTGGCTATCCGCTACCGCTTTGGCCAGAGCCAGAGAAACACCAAGCATAGCATTGGCGCCGAGACGGCCTTTATTTTCTGTACCATCAAGCTGGATAAGCAGCTGGTCAATACCGCGCTGATTTTCAGCATCAAGACCGTAAAGCGTATCGGCGATTTCAGTATTTACGTTAAGAACTGCGTTTTGAACGCCTTTGCCCAGATAACGGGCTTTGTCGCCATCACGAAGCTCAACGGCCTCGTGAGCCCCTGTAGAGGCGCCGCTAGGCACAGCGGCACGTCCAAAGGCCCCATCCGATAGGGTGATGTCGACTTCTAGAGTCGGGTTTCCGCGACTATCCAGGATTTCCCTGGCGAAAATTTCTTCAATCTCGACCATGGGGGCCTCCAGCAATGTATAGGTGTTTAGTCTTTTGGTGTCAGAACTTGGCGACCACGATATGTGCCTGATTTCAGGTCAATGTGGTGTTGACGACGAAGCTCGCCGCTATCTTTATCTTCAACATAATTGACAGCAGACAGCTTGTCATGCGCACGGCGCATACCACGGCGTGAATTTGAGATTTTACTCTTAGGGACAGCCATCGGGGCCTCCATTTAATAATAACAAAGCGGCCCGCTTGAATACGAACCGCTGATTTGGTCGCGCACATAGCTGATTTCGAGCGAGCCGACAAGCCCTTTATGAGGCGATATTCACTGCCCGCTAGTCAAAGTCGCGTACTTTTCCGCGTAATGACTTAGTTTGGCCTCGCTCTGCCTTCTTTTTAAGGCGGCGCTTCACGGCGCCATAAGTAGGGCGAGTCGGGCGGCGCTTTTTTTCTACTTTTAGGGCGGCCCCCAAAAGGGCAGCCAGACGCTCCAGCGCCTCGGCCTTATTCCGCTCCTGCGTGCGGTGGTTTTGAGCCTTAATAACTATCACGCCGCTATCGGTAATGCGCTTGTCGCGATAGGCCAGAACGCGCGCTTTTTGCCCCTCTAAAAGCGAGGCTGTCTTCACATCATAGCGTAGGTGGATGGCCGATGAGACTTTATTGACATTCTGCCCGCCCGGCCCTTGGGCGCGAATGGCGGTCAGTTCAATGTCCGAGAGCGGAATGGATATGCGCGGCGTGACTTTTAGCATGAAAGGTCAGACTAGCGCGGCGGGAGGGCTAAAGATAGGGGCGAAGAGGCGAGGCCTAAGCAGGCGCTATGTCACAATTTTGTCCAAGGCCAATCAACTTGGAGTCATTCTCCGTCATGATTTTAATATTAGGCGCAAGGGCGGGATCATAATGGATTTCCACTATGACGGTTTGAGAGAGTATGCTTCCAGCTTGTGCTGCCGTTTTTTGATGGGCGCGGTAAATGGCTGTGGGGGCGGGCGAGACTACCATTGAGCAGCTTTGCGCTGCGCCTGGCAGCTGTGCATTATCGCCAAATCGTTGGCCGTTAATTTGGCCGCTGCCATGGATTAGGACTTCAAATTCGCCAATGGCGCTCTGTGCTGTCACGGCAAATGGCGCGTTAGAGGTCACGGCATATTTTTTAACGCCGGGCTTGTCTGAGACGAGGACATGTATAGCCTTTTGCGGAACGGAGAAGACAACTTTGTCCAGTATTTGAGCGGCTGCGGGAAGGGCTGCGAGCTCTAAAGCGATAAGGCTAATTAAAAAGTAACGCTTTTTCATGCTCAATTCCATTATAGTGATTCTTGGATTAGGCGGAGCAAGATTGATGCCAAAAATGAGGTCGCGATAATTCTGAGCTAGTCAGACGCGCCATTTGCGGATATAGGCGCGGCCATGATGGATAAACGTCAAAAAGCTTTGCTTATGTTCTCAGGCGGCCAAGACTCGGCCACCTGTCTGGCATGGGCTTTGGAGCAATATGATTATGTGGAAACGGTCGGTTTTCACTATGAGCAGCGCCATGCCATCGAAATGGAATGCCGCATGACAGTTTTGGAAAAAATGCGCAGCCTTAGACCTGAATGGGAGGCAAAGCTGGGGCAAGATAAGATTATCGACCTTGCCGCGCTGGGCGCGATTAGCGACACGTCTTTGACCCGTGATGTTGAAATTATCCATAACGAGCAGGGCCTTCCTAGTACATTTGTGCCGGGGCGAAACCTCATCTTTTTGAATTTTGCTGCCGCGCTAGCTTATCGCCGCGGGATAACAACGCTAATTGGCGGGATGTGTCAGGCGGATTTCTCAGGTTATCCTGACTGCCGTATCGACACGCTCAATGCGCAGATGCAAGCCATATCACTTGGAATGGATAGAGCTTTTACGCTCGAAACACCTTTGATGAATCTTTCAAAAGCGGGCGCTTGGAGCCTCGCGCAAGAGCTTGGCGGGGAGGCATTTGTTGAGCTGATATTAGAGCAGACCCATAGCTGTTATATGGGCGAGCGCGAGGTCCGCCATGACTGGGGTTATGGCTGCGGGCAATGTCCTGCCTGTGATCTGCGCGCTAAGGGCTGGAGCGAGTATAGCCGTGGTCTATAGCGTCAAAGAACTCTATCTGACCGTGCAGGGTGAGGGGGCGCAGACGGGCTTGCCGGCTATATTTCTGCGCTTTACGGGCTGTAATCTTTGGAGCGGGCTTGAGCGTGACCGCGCGAGCGCGATTTGCAAATTTTGCGATACGGACTTTATTGGCACAGACGGACCCAATGGCGGTAAGTTCAAAACGCCCGAAAGCCTTGTAGAGGCGGCGGCTGAGCATTGGCCAGTGCAAAAGGGACAAAAATGGGTGGTATGTACGGGCGGTGAGCCGCTCTTGCAGCTAGATGCAAAGCTCATTGAGGCATTCCATATGGCGGGTTTTAAGGTCGCTGTGGAGACGAATGGAACAGTTGCTGCGCCCGCTGGGCTGGACTGGATTTGTGTTTCACCTAAAGCTGATGCCCCCCTTGCTCAGCGCTCAGGCCATGAGCTAAAACTCGTTTATCCGCAGGCGGAAAATACGCCTGAGGACTTTATTGATTTGGATTTCGGTGTTTTCAGCCTCCAGCCTTTGGATGACAAAAATAAAGCCGCCCATGAGCAGGCGGCTTTTAACTATTGTCTCAAATATCCGCGCTGGCGGCTGTCAGTTCAGACGCACAAATATCTTGGCGTGCCCTAGTTTTGCAGCGTCTTTGCCGCTCTTGAGGCAAAACGCTCAAAGGCGCGATTGGCATCATGCCATGTTCCGCCAAAGGATGAATCACTCAAATCAGTTTCAAAATATCGGTAACTCATAGCGCCGAGTGAACTTCCATCGGGGGATATGAGTTCAGCCTCAAGCTCGGCTCCGCCAAGGCTTACGCTCCTATATGACAGGCTCGGCGATTGGCTAAGCTGTTTGAATGTGGGGCGGTTTGGGCGTGCATCCTCTATCGTTACGCGCAAAATTGTGCCTGCGCTTTCATCAATGGCTATGCCTTTTTTTGCAAACCTTTTCTCCATGTCCGCGAGCAGGTTTTCTTGTAGTCTTTCCAGGTCGGGCTCACCGTAATATCCATTCCCGGAAAAGCCATTATTAGATATATGGCTGCGATGACCGCGATCCGATAGCTTTTCTGGCAGGTTATTGGCACGGTGGGCCATATCTTCGCTCAGTGCTATCTCAATTTTCACGGCCGTTGTCAGCGGGGAGGAGATGGTGGTGTCAAATCCGCGGCTCTTGGCCAAGGCCGGCACGGCAGATATCAAGGTAATAGCAAGAAGGGACGTGGTGAGTGAGTTGCGCATATCTCTATCCTTATTTTGAAAAAGGATAGCATAAATGGGACCAAAACTCAATGTAAGGAGGCTTCACAATACCGTTAGGGGCTATTTCAGGGCCTAATTTATGGCATCTACAACGACGCTCAGCAGGTTCATAGTGCCTTGTAGGGCCGTGAGTTCTGCATTTAATTGTGCAGATTGTATCTGGCGGCTAGTGCTGATGATTTTTCCCGAGGCATCCGCTGCTTGGGTTGTAACTGTTAGAACCTTAGAAGTGGTATCAAGCGCCTTATCTGTGATTTTCACAGGGACCGTGCCCATATAATAGACGCCTTTGCCTACGCCGACAGCCGTATCACCTACGGCCTTACCTGTATAATAGAGAGACTTCCCTGCGAGCTCGCCCGTTTTATAGACGCCTTGTCCTGCAAATTTACCCGTATGGTAAACTGATTTTCCTGCGAATTCGCCCGTTTTATAGACTGCTTTTGCAGGCAAGGCTGCGACTTGGCCCGTGGCCTTGGCCACCATACAGCCTGAGAGAACTGTCAGTGCGGCAGCAGCGATTATCGTCGTGAAGAATAATTTAGACATTGTTTTTCCCATTATGAGCCGGGTCCTAGCAGAATACTGGTAAAAAACACTTAATTTATGCAGTAGGAGGTAAATAGCTAAACGCCCTCACGCCTCCATGCCCAAGCGAGCGTAATAAAGGCTAAGAGAAAGAATAGCCAACCCGGGGCGAGCGGGGCACGCTGGGATGCCGTGACGGTATATTCATTATGCGCGGTAAGGCCTATCCAGCCGCTGCCTGCTTTTACTTTTGCAGAAGAAGGACGACGTATAGCGGGTATGTCAGCGCTCAGCCCTGTCATGAGTTGCGCTCCGCCGGTGCCCGCCGCAAAGGGGGCTAATAACTCACTTGTGGGCTGTAGCTCAGCATATTCGCGCGGGTTTAAGGCTCCAATGGCGGCAATAGCGGATACGTCGCCGCTGGTCAGGCGATAAGCGCCAAGTCCCGCCGATTTCACACTGCCGCGATAAATACCATTAGCCGTTTTAGAGAGTGTTACGATTTGCTGGGTGCCATCAGGCTTTTCGACTTTTACGGTCTGAGGGCCATCCTCTAATGTGCGCCGTTCAACAGCGAGGATGCCGTTATCCGCCGTGGCGGTGAGCTTTTCTGCGTCCAGATCAGGCTCGCCCATCAGCCAATGGGCCGTGCGGCGGAACATTTCACTATAAGGTCCACCCCCGTCAAAGCCCTTCGCCCAAAGCCAAGCTTGGTCGGACATAAGCATCGCCACGCGGCCATTACCGATTTTGTCAATCACGAGGAGCGGCGCGGCTTTGGGGCCTTCCATGAGGACATTGCCGCTAATGGGCTTATTATCTATAAGGCGGAACCACTTACCCCAAAGCTTATCCTCCTTGCCAGAGAATGACGCCGTAATGGGATGACGGCGGCCTTTCTCATTAAGCGCGGGCTTGAACGGGGCTTCAGTGGTCTCCCCCGTTGGCCGCGCGGGCAGTACTGCGGCCAGCGGAGAGCGATAGAGGCTCTGCTCCGTTGCAAATGCGGGGCCCGTTGCAAGCAATAAAGCGCCGCCTTTTTCAACATATTCAGCCACGTTTTGAAGGTAATAGGGCTGGAGCAGAGGGGTTGAGCGTCCTGAGCGGCTTGGCGTGACGCGGCGGCGGAAATGATCAAAGATGATGAGGTCGAACTCTTCAAGCTTTTCTTCAAATAATTGCCGCGTAGGGAAGGCAATCAGGGAAAGCTCGTTCTGACGGGCATTGGTGTTTTTAACGCGCGGGTTGGTCAGAATCGTAAACTGGACGAGGTCAACGGCAGGGTCGCTTTTAAGCAGGTTCCGCCAAGAGCGGCCCCCATTATGCGGCTCACCGGTAATCAGCAAAACGCGCATACGGTCGCGAATGCCTGATATTTCTGCGACAAAAACATTATTATTTAACGTAAGCTCGCCGCCTTCAGCGGGCACAACTGTGAGTTCAACCGTATTACTACCGCGCCGTTCAATTACAATAGGCACAGAAATGCGGTTGCCGATAGTGGCCGGAAAACGGGCTTTTGTTTTCCCGTTTAATTTAATCTCGATTTGTGTGCGCTGGCCTTCATACCCTTCATCATCAACGCGAATTTCGAACTCGGCTTGCTCGCCAACAAGGCCGTAACGCGGCGCGGTAATCGCGCGGATACTGCGATCACGGGCCTCAGGATCGCCAATGATGAGGCTATGAAAGGGCACGCCCTTAGGTAGCAGACTTTCAGGAGCGTCTGGGAGATCATGAACTTGCCCATCGCTAAGTGAAATAACACCTGCCAAGCGGCTGGCAGGTAGGTTCCCAAGCCCTTCAATTAACGCGCGCGTCATGCGCGTGCCGTCTGCATCTGGCCGCACAAGGCTTGTTGCGACTTCTAGGCTTGGATCTGCCCGCAGTGTTTCGAGCAGCTTTTCATAGGTCTTATTTGAGGCCTCAGTGCGCCCGCCCAACTGCATCGATTCTGACTCGTCTTTTAGGATAAGCACCACATCGCGCAATGGCTCACGCTCTTCCGTGACAGTTTGCGGGTTAAGCATCGCAAGGACTATAAAGAGCCCCGCCAGCAGCCTTAAAAAGTAACTGCGTAGACGCCCAAGACCTGCGGCCAGCGCCGCAATGAAGATAAGCAATCCAAGCGCGATTATCAGCCCGATAGGTAAAAGCGGGTCAAAGGCGATATTCGGCAGACGGTCCAGCATTATGGCGTCTCATTTTGTAAGCCGCGCAGTCGATCTTGCGAGCCGCCAAGGCGCTCAATCAGGGCCGCCGCATGAACTTGATCAGCCTTGTAATTCCCTGCGAGAGCATACATGACCAGATTAACGCCACTGCGCATCGCAAATTCACGTTGGCGCGGAATGTCTTTTTCAAGCTCGGTAAGCTCATTGCCGTCTTCGTCCAGTGCCCAGCCCGCCGCCCAGTCATTACTGGTCAGGATAACTGAGCTCACTCCGTCGCGCGCTTGACCTTGTGTGTTTTTATCTACCCAGACAGAACCATTGGCCCAGCGCCCCGGAAAGCTTTGCAAGAGGTAAAATGTCTTGGTCATTACGTGGTCCTCGGGAAGCTGGGTGAGGGAGGGAATATCTAGCCCCTCAGTTAAAACGGTAAGTCCCGGATGCGGGGCAGAGCCGCGCAATACCCGCTCGCCTTCGTCTTGAGTGTCAAATACAATCGTGCCTCCGCCCGCCATATAGGCGTTTAGATTAGCATTGGCTTTATCCGATAAAGGCTGCGCGTCGCGGGTGACGGGCCAATAGAGGAAGGGATAAAAGACAAGATCATCCTTTTCGGGATTAAGCCCTCTAGCACCTTCGGGCTCAATAGTTGTGCGCGCAGTTAGCTGTGTTGAGAGGCTTTCCAGCGCCGCATGACTCATGCGGTCAATGCGGCCATTGCCTGTTTTAATATAGCCCAGATGAAGCGCTGTGGCAGGACCTAGGTTTTCGTCTTGGGCAAAGCCTTCTTGGGGAAGGCAGACCATAGCCGCAACAACCATACCGGCCGCAGCTTTTCCAACGCGGGGCTTTAAATAGGAGAGCCTTCCTGAGGCCAGCAATGCAAAGAGCGCGTCCAGCGCGAGCATGGCCAGCGCAAGGCCTAATAATATCCCGCCTAGCGTACGGTCTTTGGTCTTGCCATAGGCGGCTTGTGTGACGCCTGATTGCGGGCCAATTGCTTTCATAGTGCTGGCATCTTTGACTGTGTTTAAGGCCTTACGCCGCGCGCCTTGGCGGTAATATCCGGGGAGCGTTTGCGGCGTAATTTTTGTCTCAGCGAAGGTTGAGTCAGGAAGGCTCGCCGCGTCAACGGGCGGGCTTTCAAGACGTCCAAAGCCGCTAAGTACGCGCTCAGCAACCCAATCGCTCGTCGCGTCGATATCGCCAGAGCGCACCGCCCGCGCTAAAGGCAATATGCGGCGTAGCATCTCGACATAGAGCCCGCCGACAGGCAGGTTTGACCATTCTGGCCCAGCCGTGACGTGAAACAGAACTATGCGGCCAGAACCACGGGGCGCTGAGGTTACAACGGGCGAGCCATCTTCTAGGCGAGCCCAAGTCTTCGTATCCGTCTCAATGCCCGGCTCGGCCATGACTTGGCGGCTTACGGTTATGTCGCTGGGAATAGCGAGGCCGAAAAAGGGGCTTCCATTGGCAAAGGGCGCAAGGCGCTGCGGGTCTTCCCAAGTCAGCGCCCCGCCTAGTGCGCGTCCGCCGCTACGCAGAGCCACAGGCAGTAGCCCGTCAGGGCGCTCAGCCAGCTTTTCCCCAGCAAAACGAATAAGCAGCCCGCCATTATCAACATAGTTCGTTAGGGCCTCATTTATGGTGCGCGCCACATCGGGCATGATTATGATACTAGGCTCTAGCGGGAGCAAATCTTCTAAAGAGCCTTCAAATATATCCGCAAAAGGCTCAAGCGCGGTTTTGGTGTAGAAGGGTTCTGAGAGAAGCGGGCTAACCGTATCCTTGGCAGGTGTGACCACGCCAATAAGCGGGCGTCCCCAGCTATCATCAAGCAGCTTGACCGCGCCAGCTGAATTCACGCCTTTCACCCGCAGGGCGCTAATGCGCGAGCGCAATTCTGCAGGCAGAACGAATTTCGCTTCGGCGGTTGCGCTTCCCGGGGGGAAAGACAAATCGGCGCGCCCAATGACGCGGCCATCGGCTGCACTTGCAATGATCTCGCTATTGCGCAGTCCATTTACATCCATGCGCCGCCAACCGCTACTAAATCCATCTGCTGTTTCGCGTAGCTCTGATGGGACAATCACACTGGCTTCGCTTAAGGGATCTAGCCGCGTGGTTTGGTTTGCCGTTTTTAGCGCTTTCGCAAGACTATCCGCCTCTCCAAAATCAACGCCCGAAGACAGCCACACCGCATCACTTTTTGAAATGTCAATCTTTGATATAAGCTCTGCCGCGGCGGCGCGCTGGGGCGGGAGCGCTTTGGGGCGCAGGCGCTTAATGGCGCGGAGGGCATCTTGGGCTGGCGCAAATTGTATCGCTTCATCGGGCTGCGCCGTGGTGACGAGCATAACGTCTACGTTTTTGCGCCGTGCATCTGCGATTTTGGCCGAGGCCTCTTTGGTCATCGCCGTCCAATTGGGGGCCGCGTCCCAGCTATCATCAATGATAAAGGTGAGCGGGCGCGTGGTAATGCCTTCATTTTGCTGCAATATAGGACGCGCCAACGCTACAGCGATAATAGCGCCAAGTAATATGCGAAACAGAAGTAGCCAAATCGGCGTGCTATCTGGGGTCTGCTCATCTGTCACCACATCTTTGAGAATACGCAAAGGCGGGAAGAGTTGTTTCTTTGGCGCAGGGGGCGTAACGCGCAAAATCCACCAGATAAGTGGGAGCAGTAGCAAGCCAAATAGCGTTAAGGGCGCAAGGAATGTCAATCCGCCAAAACTCATAAGTCTGTGCCTGCCATAGCGGTATAAATTGCCGTCAGGGCAGCATTTGCGGGCTTATCGGTTTCGTGGCGCACGATGGGCCATCCAAGCCGCTTAGCGGTTTGCTCCAAGGCTTCGCAATGGACGGCAAAGCGCGCTTGGTAGTCTTTTTTGGCTCGTTCAGCGCGGCCAACGAGGAGGGGGGGCAATTTCGAAGCGCCGGGTACGCGCAGTTGCACACGGCCGTGAAAAGGAAATTCGCGCTCAGCAGGGTCAATGATGTGCAGCAGTACCCCATTGGCAGGCCGCCCAGAAAGGCGCGCAATTCTCTCGCGCCAAAGTTCTGGCGGTTCTAGGAAATCCGACGCAATTACAATGCGCGAAAAGGCGGGTATATCTGCGTCCAATGTTTTAGCAGGGCCATTACTTTCAGCAAGGCGGCGTGCAATGCGCTCTAGCCCTATGCGGCCTGATCTGGGGCGCTCACTTTCACCAATAACAGCGCAGCGCTCGCCCGCGCGCATGAGCAATGAGGCTAAGGCCATGCAAAGGACAGAGGCGCGGTCTTGTTTGCTCGGGTGTTTTTTAGAGGATGACCAATTCATGCCTTCTGAGCCATCACGCCAAAAGTAAACCGTATTGGCCGCTTCCCACTCATTCTCGCGAATATAAACTTGATCCCCGCGCGCAGAACGCCGCCAGTCAATCGTATTGGCTGTATCAGTGGTTTGGTAATGCCGATATTGCCAAAAGCTCTCGCCTTGGCCGGGACGGCGGCGGCCATGTACCCCTTGGGCAACAACGGCGGCCACGCGCTCAGCTTCGGCGAGCAAAGCCGGATAGCCTGCTGCCAAGCCTTCAGCCCTGCGGCGAAGCTCTATAGAATGGTTTGCGGTCCCAACGGGCATTGAGGGCCTAAGCGATGCTGTCTTTAAGCGCCGATATCGTTTGCGAAATCGACTGCCCATCCGCACGCGCGGCGAAGGTGAGCGCCATACGGTGCTGCAAGACGGGCGCGGCAAGTTCTAGCACGTCATCAATTGAGGGTGAGAGGCGGCCTTCGATAAGGGCTTTAGCGCGGCTGGCAAGCATAAGTGCCTGGCCAGCCCGCGGGCCGGGTCCCCAAGCGATGCTATTTCGGATACTGTCAATTTCAGTTTGATCTGGCCGCGCATTACGCACAAGCTTTAGAATGGCGTCGACAACCTTTTCGCCTACGGGGAGCTGGCGTATGAGCTTTTGCATATCAATGAGCTGTTTTGGCGTGAGCACTTTGGTGGCCTTGGCTTCCGCCGCGCCCGTAGTTGCAATGAGGATGTCTTTTTCTGTTCCAAGGTCGGGAAAACCCACATTGATTTGAAAAAGAAAACGGTCGAGCTGGGCTTCGGGCAGGGGGTAGGTGCCTTCTTGCTCAATCGGGTTTTGCGTAGCCAAGACATGAAAAGGCGCAGGCAGGTCATGGCGAACCCCCGCCACAGTCACAAAACGCTCTTGCATGGCCTGGAGCAGGGCAGATTGGGTGCGCGGGGAGGCGCGGTTAATCTCGTCTGCCATTAAGAGCTGGCAGAAAACAGGGCCGGGGATGAAACGGAAAGAGCGTTTTCCTTTCGCGCCTTCTTCTAAAACTTCGGAGCCGATAATATCAGCGGGCATAAGGTCAGGGGTGAACTGAATACGTTTGCCGTCCAGTCCCATCACTGTGCCGATAGTTTCGACAAGCAAGGTTTTAGCGAGGCCTGGAACGCCGACAAGCAAGGCATGGCCGCCCGAGAGTATCGCATTCATCGCGAGCTCAACGACCTTATCTTGGCCGAGAATCACGGAATTAATACCTGCTTTTGTTTTTTGTAGTTTGTCTGATGCCTTGGCAGCAGACTTCTCAATATTCGCGGGAAGGGTCAGGTCAGTCATAACAGTCATTCATTCAGGTCCTATCTGCCGATTATATAGCTGTAATCTCTTTCAAATCACAGCAAAGCACTAGAAAAATGATGGAATAAGCTTAGAACAATGTCCATGAAAAACACATTAAATGACAGTAAATCTGAGTTTTCTTTAGGGGATCTCATAAAAGCGCTAGAGGACACCGAAGATGGACAGCGTCCTGTCGAGAAATGGAACCCTGAAAATTGCGGCGAAATGGATATGGTCATCAAATCTGATGGCTCTTGGTGGCATGAAGGTAGCCGCATTACGCGCCAAGGCCTTGTTTCGCTTTTTGCCTCTATTTTGCGCAAAGATGAGGACGGCGTGACTTATTTGGTCACCCCCGTTGAGAAAATTGCCATTTCTGTCGAGCGTGCGCATTTTCTGGCTGTGCGGGCTGATATTGAAGACGAGGGAGAGACGCAGCGCATCTTCATCACGACAAACATGGATGAAGTCATCGAGATTGGCCCTGCCAACCCTTTGCGGGTGGAAACCGACCCAATGACCTTCGAGCCTTCGCCCTTTGTAATGGTGCGTGGCCGCTTAGAGGCTTCTATTCTGCGCGCGGTTTTTTATGAGCTGGTGGAATATTCGGTTGAGCGCAATACACCTAATGGGGCGCAGCTCGGCATTTTTGCTGGCGGCACATTTTTCCCTCTTGGCCCCGCAGGTGTCCATGAAGTTTAACGCAGAACCGACCATGCAGCGCGTTCGCTCGGGACTTCTGCCTGTCCAGATTAAGGACGGAGCGGATGGCATTCAGCGTGAAGGACAGCGAGCGGCCGCCGTGCTTGTCCCGCTGGTTAAGCGCGCAGGTAGCTGGCAAGTTATCCTCACCCAGCGCCCACAGACCATGCCTCAACATGCGGGGCAGATTTCCTTTCCGGGCGGAAAGCGTGAAAATGATGAGGGTGTTGAGCAGACGGCTCTACGCGAGACGGAGGAAGAAATTGGCATAGGGGCTGATGATATTGAGCTTATCGGACGCCTGCCATCGTTTAACGCCGTCAGCGCGTATCGCGTTACGCCCTTTATTGGCATTATATCGCCCTCAGCCGTCATAACACCTGATGCGCGCGAAGTAGAGGACGTTTTTGAAGTGCCATTTAATTTCTTTATGTCCCAGGAAAATCATGTGCTGCGCGAGGTGATGTATGAGGGCGAAAATCATCGCCTTTTTGATATGCCATATGACTCGCCCGATGGCACTCACCGTAATGTCTGGGGCATGACGGCTATGATTTTGTACCGCATTTATCAACGCAGCTATTTGGGTGTTTTTGAGGTGGATTATTAGGCACGCCCGACCTAGGCTAACTTCATGACAACGTTAGATTCCAAAGAACATCCATGGATGCGCGAGAAGGCCGTTAAGCGCCTATTTAACGCGCTGCCAGAAGAAGCCTTACGTTTCGTGGGCGGTTGTGTACGAAATGCGCTTTTAGGGGCACCCGTCGGGGATATTGACCTAGCCACGCAGCTAGAACCCGATGACGTTATTAGACATCTGGATAAAGCCAAAATTCGTTATGTGCCCACGGGGATAGAGCATGGCACTCTAACGGCTGTGATTAATAAGAAACCTTATGAAATCACATCTTTGCGAAAAGATGTTGAAACAGATGGCCGCCGCGCCGTTGTCAGCTTTACCCACGATTGGGCCAAGGATGCACAGCGCCGAGACCTGACTATAAATGCCCTCTACGCAACCCCTGATGGGCAGGTTTATGATCCCACAGGCCAAGGGCTTAATGACCTTGATGTGCTTAAGTTTCGCTTTGTGGGTGAGGCCGATATGCGGGTAAAAGAAGATTATCTACGTATCATTCGCTTCTTTCGCTTTTTGGCATGGTATGGGAGCGGGGCCAAGGTTGACGCTGCCGCGCTTAAGGCGTGCCGCGAAAATCGTCGCGGACTGAAACAACTCTCCGCAGAGCGCGTTTGGTCTGAGATTAAAAAGCTGCTCAGCGCCCCAGACCCTTCGCGGGCTGTACGCATCATGCTCACTAATGAGGTGCTTGAAACACTGCTGCCTGAGGCGAGTAATTCGGAGGGCCTCGATAGGCTCATCGCGATTGAGAAACGCGAGGAGCTAGAGCCTGACCCGCTCTTGCGCCTTATGGCGATGAGCGCGCGCGAGCCTGTGCAAATCGCGCTGCTCTGTAAGAGGCTGAAAATGAGCAATAAGGAAACAAAGCGTATGCGCGCTTGGGCTGAGAGCAGTGCTCCGCTTGATCCTAATGCCGATGAACGTGCTAAAAAAATCGCTATTTATGGCGCGGGCGGACAGGTTGCTGCAGACCGGGCTATACTACGCGGGGCAGGCGAAGAGGACGTGATTATAAGTGCGCGCTGGATCAGCCTTGCGACTCTCGCGCAGGACTGGACGCCGCCCAAATTTCCGCTTTCAGGTAAGGACTTGCGCGCCCAAGGTGTTGAAGAAGGGCCTAAGATGGGTAAGGTTTTGGACGCGCTAAAGGCGCTTTGGGTGAAAAGCGGATTTAATGCTGACCGCGAAAAACTCCTCATGGCACTGAAATTGATAAACCGGTGATTTGAATGTCTCTTAAACTCTATATTGGAAATTATAATTATTCGTCTTGGTCACTGCGCCCTTGGCTTATCTTGCGCAAGGCTGAGCTGCTCTTTGAGACGGAGATGATTTATTTGGATGTGCCAGGCTATAAGGATAAGCTTCTTGCTCTGACCGATGCGGGAACTGTCCCTGTATTGGAAATCAATGGGGATAGGCTTCCTAATAGCTTTGCCATTGCTGAATTTTGCGCCAAGGCCGTACCAAATCTTTGGCCCAAAGACAAAGCCGATAAGGCCGAAGCAAGGCGCGTGACCAAGCTTATGCATGAGGGGTTTGAGCATATACGCCGTGAAGCACCGATGAATTTGCGCCGCCGCACTGATACGAAAATGCCGCAATCTTGTCTTAATGATGCCGCCGCGATGGTCGAGCTCTGGGATGAGTTGCTCTCGCGCCATGACGGGCCGTATCTGTTCAATGATTGGACGATAGCCGATGCCTTTTACACGCCTGCTGCTACGCGCTTTGAAAGTTATGGCCTGCCGCGGACTAATCGTTCGGATACATATATTTCTGAGCTTATGTCTGATCCTGATTTCCAAGATTGGGAAGCCAAAGCCTTCACTGAAACCCAAACAATGCTTGAAACGGATAAAACGAACCTATGAACTTAAAAGACAGCATTCGTACAATTCCAGATTTCCCTAAACCGGGAATTATGTACCGTGATATTACGACCCTTTTAGCTGACCCCGCGGCTTTGAAAGAGTCCATTACGCAGCTTGCAACAGAGCTTCGCCGCTTTAAGCCAGATATGATTGCAGGTATTGAGGCGCGTGGCTTTATTTTCGGCGCGGCGCTTTCCGCCGAGATGGGCCTTGGCTTTATTCCTGTGCGCAAGGCAGGCAAGCTTCCCCATAATGTTCATCGCCAAGATTATGAATTGGAATATGGAGCCGATACGCTCGAAGTCCATAAGGATGTGGTGAGCAAAGGCACTCGCGTTGTGCTCATTGATGATCTCATCGCTACGGGCGGGACAGCGCTGGCCGCCGCCGCTCTGCTTAGACGTGCCGGCGCGGAGGTTGTGGCTGCGGGTTTTGTGATTAACCTGCCTGATTTGGAAGGCGCGGCAAAGCTACGCGCGGCGGATATCCCCGCCGTCTCGCTTGTAGCCTATGAGGGGCATTAGTGCCCTAGCGGATATTTAAGTGCCAATCATATTCAAACTTTTTTATGTCTTTGGCCGCCTCCAATGCTGCCTTTTTAGGCCCCGTAGCATAGCTGCGAAGGTAGGAGAGAATGCCTGCTTCGCTACCGCCAAAATCGTTCTTGTACCATTTGAATATGCTGGAGACGACAATCTCGCCGTTCTCGCGCACATGAACACCGCGCTCACTTGCGGTAAAATCGGCGGCGGCTTGGGCAAGGTCGGCTTCAAGGCTGGCGGCTTCCCAAGCCGTTATCTTTAGGTTCGGGCAGCCAATAGAAGCACAGTTAAAGGCGAAATGTACGCGCGGTTCGTTAAATTTTTTGCGCACTGTGCCGTGCTCTATATCATCAAGGCTCATTTTTTTGCCATTGACGAGGAGCCTGTCTTTCTTCCAAGGGGTACTAATTTTGCGAATGGATTTGGTCGGGTAATTTTCCAAAATCAGTTCAATCGTTTTGGCGTTATACAGGTTAAACCATGTCGCCATTTCCGCGTCGCGGGGCAGGGCCTCAATATTCATGGCTGACAGCTTTTGAATATAGCCATTAAGCGCGGCGCGGTCGGCAGGGGTGACTTTGTCATAGGCGACAAGATTGATGCCGTTCACCTCGCTTACATATTTGGCGAGAAAATCATTGAATACAGCATTAGGGCTAATCGGAGCTCTTGGGGCTTCGTATGTGGGCGCTGGAGCTACTTGAACTTGCTGTTGGGCTTGAACGTCTTGCAAGTAGGCCTGTTCTTGGGCGTCGCGTGCGGCCTCAGCTTCACGCGCGGCTTGGGTGTCGCGTTCAGCTTGCGCAGCGGCGATAGCTTTTTTTTCAAGCATGGCGTTTTTTGCTGTGTCTAAATTGGCTTGAACGTGTGCAGGGGCGGGAGGCGTCGCCTCAAGCGGTGCGGGTTCGCTTGAACAAGCCATAAGCATGGCTGACGAGAGCGCGGCGGCAAGTAATTTGAGCTTATAGGGCATAGATTCTCCAACATCGTGCCGTCATGTTAGCAAAGTGCATTGTCTTTGCCCAAACACGATATTTGGAATAGCTGTGATTTAGGCTTGGGGCCTAGACATTAAATTTGAAGAGCATGATATCGCCGTCTTTGACGAGGTATTCTTTGCCTTCTTGGCGCACTTTGCCTGCTTCTTTCGCGCCTTGCTCGCCATTATTGTCGACATAATCATCATAGGCGGTTGTTTCGGCGCGAATGAAGCCTTTTTCAAAATCACCGTGGATGACGCCCGCACATTTGGGCGCTGTCCAGCCTTCTTGGAAAGTCCAAGCGCGGGCCTCTTTGGGGCCGACTGTGAAATAGGTTTGCAGGCCGAGCAGGGCATAGCCTGCGCGGATAAGGCGGTTAAGTCCGGGTTCTTCAAGGCCAATGGCGCCCAGATATTCCGCTTGTTCGGCATCATCAAGCAGCGCCATCTCAGATTCGATTTGCGCTGAAATCGCTACAGATTGCGCGCCTTCGCTTTTGGCATGCTCTGTGACCTTGATTGAAAAAGCATTGCCGCTGGCCGCACTGTCTTCATCTACATTAGCCACATAAAGAACAGGTTTTGAGGTTAAAAGCTGGAGCATCTTCCAGGCTTTTTTATCGTCTTCATCAATTTCAACAGTCCGCGCTGGCTTACCATTTTCAAGCGCTTCTATGGCCAGCTCTATCAGGCGCATAGTTTGTAGAGCGTCTTTGTCATTTTGTTTTATCTTTTTCTCGAGCCCGCCTTTGCGTTTCTCAAGGCTTTCAAGATCTGCCAGCATAAGCTCTGTCTCGACGGTTTCAAAATCAGCAATCGGGTCAATCTTGCCGTCAACATGGGTGATGTCATCATCTTCAAAACAGCGCAGCACATAGATAACGGCGTCAGTCTCGCGAATATTGGCAAGGAATTGATTGCCCAGACCTTCGCCTTTGGACGCGCCTTTGACTAGGCCCGCAATATCAACAAAGTTCATACGGGCAGGGATCTTTTGCGCTGACCCGCCAATGGCTGCTATTTTATCCAAACGCGGCTCTGGTACGGCAACGTCGCCGACATTGGGTTCAATCGTGCAGAAGGGATAATTGGCCGCTTGTGCATTGGCCGTTTTGGTCAGCGCATTGAAGAGAGTTGATTTTCCAACATTGGGAAGACCGACAATTCCGCATTTAAAGCCCATGATACAATCCTGATTTTCTAACCGTTTATATATTCTGCGACGCGCGTTTGAAAGAGATCGCGCTGCCCTGCTGCGAGCAGATCGGCGTAACGCGCGACGCCATTTATCATGTCATCGCGCAGATTGTGCTCGCTCTTGGCAAAGTCTGAAAGCACATAGCTGGCCACGCGGTCTTTATGACCAGGATGGTCAATACCCATGCGCGCGCGGTAAAAATCCTCTCCGCAATGCTGGCGAATAGAGCGCAAGCCGTTATGCCCCGCAATCCCGCCGCCTAGCTTGATACGAAACTTGCCTGTCGCAATATCCAGCTCATCATGGAAAACCATAATATTCTCGAGGGGGATTTTATAAAAGCTCATGGCCTGCTGAACTGATTGGCCAGATTCGTTCATAAAAGTCGTTGGCTTAAGCAGGAGCACTTTGACGGGACGGCCATCACCCATAATCGTGCCCTGACGTACAAGGCCTTTAAACTGCGTTTTCTCGGAAGTGAAATTATGATCGTCGCCTATGGCGTCAATCACCATAAAGCCGATATTGTGGCGGTTGCCAGCATATTTTGCGCCGGGATTACCTAATCCTACCCATAAAAGCATATTTGGCTCCGCTGTGTTGGGCCCAGCTCTGTTGGGCCTAAGGGCACGGCGCAGCCAAGCCAGCAAGGAAGCTTAGCCCTCAGTTGGGGCTGCTGCTTCGCCTTCAGCTGCTGCTTCGCCTTCTTCGCCTTCGCCCTCTTCACCTTCTTCAGATGTTTTCGATGTGCGCGATGAAACGACAGTCGCGATTGTGAAGTCACGATCTGTAATGGTTGGTTTAACGCCTTTTGGAAGCGCAACGCCTGAAATATGGATGGCATCGCCGATATCCATAGCAGACACATCGACTTCAATGTTGTCAGGAATGTCGCCAGCAGGACACTTAACTTCGATTGAGTAACGTACAACATTTAGGGCACCGCCGCGTTTAATGCCTGGTGATTCTTCTTCGCCTACGAATGTCACGCTAACTTCAACCTCAATGATTGACTTGGCTGTCACGCGGTAAAAATCGACATGAACTGGCATATCGGTCACAGGGTGGAACTGAATGTCCTTTGTGAGGACTTTTTGTGTTTTACCATCGGTTGTGAGCTCGATCATGCTGGAGATGAACTGACCTGAGTTAATGGCTTTTAGTACTTCATTATGCTTAGCCGTAACAGCAACAGGGGCTTCGTCCCCACCATAGATTACGCCGGGCACTAGGCCATTACGACGCGCTTCACGCGCATTTCCAGTGCCTGTATTTTCACGCACGGTAACATCAAGAACAACACTCATTTTTTCGTCCTGTATCTGGGGCTTAGCCCTGTTCTCTAAATAACGAACCGCCCATAAAGGGCGGCGAGTCGGTTTTAGAGCTATAAAATCCTAATTTGCCGCGCTCTTTATGGGAAAACGCAGACAGATGCAAGGGGTTTGCGAACACAAAGTTCAAGCAAATTTTCCCTCGCGTTTTAGCCTATTTGATCTCGATCAGCTGGACGTGGAAGCCGAGCGTTGCATTTGGTCCAATTCCGGCCCGTGGTGCGCCGCGTTGTCCATAAGCAATCTCGCCCGGTATGTAGAATGTCCAAGCATCACAAGGCTTCATAAGACCTACGCCTTCGGTCCAGCCCTTGATGACGCGGTTAAGCGGGAATTCAATGTCTTGGCCGCGCTCATAGGAGCTATCAAAGACAGTCCCGTCAGGCAGAAAGCCGTGATAATTAACGCGCACGACGTCAGTAGGGGCGGGAGAGGGGCCGCTAGAGGCGCCTTTTTTAACCACTTGATATTGAAGGCCTGTTTCAGTTGTTACAACACCATCGCGTTTTCCGTTCTCGGCGTGCCAGGCGGCAAAGTCAGCATTTGGCGCTGTGTGGTCCATTGTATAGGCGCTCGTGTCGGTTAAAACTTCGCTTGGAGGACAAATTGCTGACCCATCGCCAACTTCTGCGACTTTAGTGTTTCCGCCGCTGCATGCGCTAAGGGCAGCAATAGCGCTTAGCGCGATAAGGTGTTTAAAGCTCATAATAATCTCCATTTGCGCCTAGCGCGCTAATTCTTTCATGGCGTCCTCGAGCCCGGACAGGGTCATAGGGAACATACGATTCTCGCCAATAATCTCCTGTATCATTTTTGTGCTCTGAGAATAGCCCCAATATTTTTCATCGGTTGGATTTATCCATATTAAGTGCGGATAAACATCCACCAATCGTTTAAGCCAAACCGCGCCAGGCTCTTCATTCCAATGTTCAACAGAGCCGCCGCGCATCGCGATTTCATAAGGGCTCATGGCGCCGTCCCCAACAATCACCACACGGTAGTCAGAGGCGAATTTGTGTAAAATATCCCATGTCGGAGTTACTTCGCGCATACGGCGGATATTGTCCTGCCAGACATGCTCATAGATGCAGTTATGAAAGTAGAAGTGCTCGAGCCGCTTAAATTCTGATTTGGCAGCTGAAAAAAGCTCTTCGGCTTGTTTGACATGGGCGTCCATAGAGCCGCCAATGTCAAAAAATGTGAGCACTTTGACTGCATTGCGGCGCTCTGGCCGCATTTTAATATCGAGCCAGCCTTGCTTGGCCGTGCCCGCAATTGTGCCATTAAGGTCAAGCTCATCTTGTGCGCCCTCGCGGGCAAATTTACGCAGGCGGCGCAGCGCGACTTTGATATTGCGTGTGCCAATTTCGCGGTCACCGTCGAGATTTTTAAAAGTTCGCTTGTCCCAGACTTTCACGGCCTTGCCATGACGGCCTTTATCTTGGCCAATACGTACGCCTTCGGGGTTGTAGCCATGCGCGCCAAAAGGGGATTTGCCCGCCGTGCCGATATTCTTATTGCCGCCCTCATGGCGTTTATCTTGATTTTCGAGTCGTTCTTTTAAGGCCTCCATGATTTTATCAAAATCCCCAAGGCCTTCAATCTCTGCCATTTCCTCTGGCGTGAGGTGTTGCTCGGCGAGCTGCTTTAGCCATTCATAGGGTATTTCATGCTCGTCATTGCCAAAGAGGTCAGAGATATATTCCATACCGCGAAAAACATGGGAAAAGACTTGATCGAATTTATCGAGGTTGCGCTCATCTTTCACAAGGGCTGTGCGCGAGAGATAATAAAAGCCGTCAAGGCTGTCATTGGCCACGCCTTTCTCTACCCCTTCAATCAGCGTTAGATATTCACGAATAGAGACGGGCACTTTAGCGGCGCGAAGCTCTGAAAAGAAGGTCTGAAACATATGTGATTAATGGCATGGAGACTTTGACGGAGCAAGATGCTTGCCACTCGATTTATAAATTACTTACAGGGGCCTTGTGCGGCGGCACTTACGCCATTTCCATTCGCAGTGCATTCATTCGAATAGGTTTTTCCGTCACAACCACAAACAGGTGCGTATTCCTGTGTGCAGAGTTCAGGCCGTACGCGGCAAGTGCCGGGCGCATCGGCTGCCCCGCAAATATCTCTGATATTGCGGTGACAATATTCATCAGCTGCACAAGTTTTGCTAGCACCCCCGCGAAAACCGCCGCAATAGCGCAGCCCATCATCAGAGGCTTCGATAACATCAAAATCTGGCGGTGGAAGATGTGGTTGATTACCTGAATGGCTAGACGGAGTGCTTGGTGCCGCGCAGGCAACAGCGAGAAAGGCTAAGCTTATCAGCGCGGCTTTGAGCATTACCCGGTCCGTACATCCGTTTCGATTCTGGCCGCTGTATCAGGGTCGAGCTTAAGGCTCATGGCCAGAATATCGAGATAGTCGCGCTCTTTGGGGTTAAGTCCGTTAGCGACGCGGCATGACACGGCATATATCTCAGCGGCTGTTTGCGGGCCGTCCGAGAGTGCCGCGACCGCTTTAGGGTTAGCGGGCATATCCATAATCTCTTGAAGCGCGGAGACGGAAACGCTGTCAAAGCTATCGATGAAAGCTGTTTCTGCCTTTGAAATCTCGCCGTCAGCTTTTGCTGCTGAAATCATGGCTTTGAGCAAAATGTCAGAGCGGACTTCAGCTTTGTCGCCTTTTAAAAGTCCAATGACCTCGGCGGTTGATGTAGGCATTTTACCAGCCTTGTGCGCTTTATAGGCGAGGGTGCCCAGCGCGCCTAGGCCGCCAATTGTGGCGAGCTTGCGTCCTGAGCGCGAGGATAAAAGTAGCGCTAGTGCGCCTGCCGCGCCGCCTGCCGCCACGCCTTTGCGCAGTGCCGCGCGGCCAACGTCTGTGTCCTCAATATTGAGCTTGTCGACGAGGAAGTCCTCGCCTTTAACGGCCAAATCTTGACCCTTACCGCGAATGTCTTTGGTCTGCGCTTTGCCTTCGGAGACAAGGTCTTGACCCGCCGCGAGAATTTTTTCTAACAAGTCTTCAGCGTTGAAGTTTTTCAGGTTCAAGTGGTCAGTCGCCATAATAGTCTCCATGATTCATGAAGACTGTAGCAGAGGAGGCCGCGCGGGCCAAAGACCTTTGGCAGTTAGCTTATTTAGGTTTGCCGTAATCGCGGCGCAGGCGCTGGCCGAGCCGCGTGAGCATTTCGTAATTGATAGAGCCGATGCCCGCAGCCTCATTTTCAAGCTGATCGCCGCGAAAGACAACGACGCCGCCGACTTCCTTGCGCATATGCACATGGGAAATATCAACCATGGTAATATCCATAGAGACGCGGCCCACAATTGGCACGCGCTCATCATGCAAAATACCGTAGCCCTTATTAGAGGACAGAACAGGAATGCCGTCCGCATAGCCTGCGCCGAGCACGGCGACTTCCATATCTTTGGACGCGGTAAAGCTGGCATTATAGCCGAGCGTGTCGCCTTTTTTGATATGACGAATTTGCAGTATAGGGGCGAGCAAGGTCGCCACAGTGCGAATATCTTCTTGGCCGGGATTGTTGGTCGCATAGCCGCCATAAAGTCCAATGCCTGGGCGTACCATTTGGAAATGATAAGGCTTGCCCAGATAAACACCCGCCGTATTGGCGAGGCTCATGGGCGTGATCGGCAGTTGAGCGGCCGCCTTTTTAAAACGCTGGAGCTGGGTTTTATTCATCGGATGGTCTTTGTCGCCCGCACAGGCTAAATGGCTCATTACCCATTCTGGGGTGAGCGATTGCCAGAGCTTTTTATCGCGTGCAAATTCTACAAATTCTTCTTCGTCAAAGCCCAAGCGGTTCATGCCCGTATCAATGTGAATGGCCGTATAAGGCGGCTCATTCACGCTATTGGAAATATCGGCCCAAAAGCGCGCTTGCTCTAGCGAATTGATAACGGGTTTAAGCTTCGCGCCCAGCAGCACGCCCTTATCGCGCGGCGAGGGGCCATTAAGCACATAAATCGCTGAATTAGGCCCCACCGCATCGCGTAGCATTTTGCCTTCGCCCGCCGTGGCTACAAAAAAGATACGGCAGCCCGCCCCGTAAAGCGCGCGGCCTACTTGCATCGCGCCTAGCCCGTATGCATCCGCCTTAATCGAAGCCCCGATTTTAGCATTGCCCACACGCTTTTTGAGGGCCTCATAATTATAACGTAAATTATCAAGGTTCACCCGAAGCGTAGGGCGTGAGGAATAGCTATTTGAAAATGTGTTCATGGGGGCGGGTTAGACTAAGGATGCGGCGAAAGAAAGGCTAGAATGCAATCAAATGCTCTATATGAATCACCTGCCTAATGCCCGCCCATATTGTCATAGCGGTCATCTTGGACGAGGTCGCCAAATTTGGTCAGGTCTGGGTTAAAGGAGAGCTTGACTGTGCCGATAGGGCCGTGGCGCTGTTTGCCGATTATGACTTCGGCTTTTCCGTGGAGCTGTTCCATTTCCTCTTGCCAGCGTAAGTGCTCTTCTGTGCCCTCAGACGGCTCGGAGCGGGCGACGTAATATTCTTCGCGGAAGACGAACATCACCACATCAGCATCTTGCTCAATCGAGCCAGATTCGCGAAGGTCAGCCAGCTGTGGGCGTTTATCATCGCGCTGCTCGACTTGGCGAGAGAGCTGAGCGAGGGCAAGGACGGGAATGTCCAGCTCCTTGGCCAGCGCTTTAAGGCCCTGCGTAATCATAGAGACTTCTTGCACGCGGTTGGTGGTTGAGTTCATGCCTGAACCGCCCGTCAAGAGCTGTAGATAGTCAACCACAATCATATCGAGACCAACCATGCGTTTTAGGCGGCGCGCGCGAGCCGAGAGCGCCCCGATAGAAATGCCGCCCGTATCATCAATGTGGAGCGGCAGGCGCGAGATTTCATCGGCGCTGTCTCGGATGTGCTCAAACTGCTCGCCCGTAATATCCCCGCGGCGAATTTTATGCGACGGCACGGCGGAGTGCTCGGCGAGCAGGCGCGTGGCAAGCTGTTCTGATGACATCTCGAGAGAGAAGAAGCCGACAACGCCGCCATCTGTTGTTTTCTCAATACCGTTGTCATCGCGCTCGCGTTTGAATTTCTTGGCGATGTTAAAGGCAATATTGGTCGCCAACGAAGTTTTCCCCATTGAGGGCCGGCCCGCGAGGATAACAAGGTCAGAGCGGTGCATGCCGCCAAGCTGCCTGTCTAAATCCATTAGGCCTGTCGAAATGCCAGAAAGATGCCCATCACGCGAATAGGCCGCGCCCGCCATCTCAATGGATTTTATCAGTGCGTTTTCAAAGGTCACAAAACCCGATTGCGTCCCGCCTAGCTCGGCAAGATTATAAAGCTGGCTTTCAGCTTTGGTAATCTGGGCCTGCGCGTCTTCTTCGCTTTCAGGATTAGTCGCTTCTGTTTTAATCTCGTCACCGAGGCGGATAAGCTCGCGGCGCATAGCCAGATCAAAAATCAGCTTGGCATATTCAGGGGCGGTCGTGCTGGGTGGGGCATTATCAAGCAACAAGGCCAGATATTCCACACCGCCAATATCAACCAGCGTCTCATCTTGGGAAAAACGGTTCTTAAGGACAATCGCATCGGCGAGCTTGCCATGCTCAATGAGGGTAGAGATAGAATCGTATATGCGCAGATGAATAGGGTTGTAAAAATGCTTAGCCTGCACAATGCCAGAGACGCGGTGATAGACCTCATTATCATAGAGCAGCGCGCCCAATAGCGCCTGTTCAGCCTCTTGGGACTGGGGCGTCGAGTCGAGCTCTGCGCCAAGCTGCGTATCATTGTCTGCCATCATAACCATAGAGATTGTGTAGGGGAGTTTGAGTGAGTCTGCCAGCGCTAATGCGTTAAATTATCAGGCGGGCCGCAGGCAATTTTGCAGATATATTTTTATCCACATTTTATTAACAGGGATATCGGGGATAAAATTGACAGGCATGGGGGAAATGCCTGCCAAGCACTGGGCGGGGGGAGAGGAGAGGCCCAGTTGTTATTTTAGGGTTTAAGACAGGTCTGAAATCAGCGCGCCGACATTATCGGCCAGCTCGCCAATATTGAACTCGATATTATCTGCCATAGCTGCGCCCAACACTTCGCCCGTATGGGTGTTGACCAGCAGGGCTTTAGCCTTGGCATTACCCCAGCTCTCGCAATCGGCTTTCACAGTCAGGCCAGTCTCGCGCAAAGCCTTGCCGCCAAAGCTCGCCCAGTAGGCATCAGGCCCGACGCCGTAAATGATGACGTGCGTTTTGCCCTCTGCGGCAGCGGCGATACGGATTTCGTCAATCTTGTTGTCCGTATCTACGCCTTGAAAGGCAATCTCTGGAAGATATTTGAAATACGCCCCGGCTTGCATCAGCTCGATATCCATATCTGTGCGGCGGTCTAAAAGCTCCCAGTCAAATTCTTCGTTATGCGGGGCAGGGATGAAACGGCCGCCGTCCAAACGCGCCACGGCGATTTTAGCATCAGTAGGAAGCAGCGTTGGAGCCGTCTTAACTTGCTCCGCCATATGAGTGGCGGTTTCAAAAAGGGCTATCGGGGTAGCCGTCTCAAAAGCGTGGGCGCTATTGGCAAAGCCTGTGATAAGCGCGGTGATTGCTGCGGTTTTTAAAAGTCTAGTCATTGTAAGTCCTCCAAGCTCTAAGGTGTGTTTCGATGAAACCCTTATGGAAGGCGACTAGGGCGCGGATTTGCCGAGCATGTGATAATTTTAAGGCAATGTTTTGGTAATGTGGCAGCTCTAGGGCAATCAGGCCCAATTAAGGCGGGGTTTTGCCATAAAGCTCTATGGCCGGGTTTGGGTTACGTTTCGTTAACCCTTTAATCCTTGCTGCGGGCTCAATGTTCCCCTAGTGTTCTCATATGGATTCTGTGCGTATCATTGGGCTAGACCCTTCGCTTGTGGCTTGCGGCTGGGGCGTGGTTGAGGCTGAGGGGCTAAAAATACGTCATGTGGCCCATGGCGTCATTCGGCCAAACCCTAAGGCGGAGCTGCATTTGCGCCTGCGCGAGATTTTCGAAACCATTACTGATCTTATCCGCTTGCATGACCCGAGCGAAGCAGGGGTAGAAGAAGCCTTTATGAAGAATAACGCGGCCAGCGCGATTAAGCTTGGCCATGCGCGTGCGGCTTGTCTGCTCGCCGCCAGCATGTCTGGTCTTGGAATTGGAGAATATTCCCCGCGCTCCGTCAAAAAGTCTGTAGTTGGGACGGGCACAGCGGATAAAGCCCAAGTCGCCCATATGATGAATGTGCTGATGCCGGGTTGCGGGGTTAAAGCCGGGGACGCGGCAGACGCGCTCGCCATTGCGATTTGCCATGCGCACCGCGTCAAAGCGGCGGGCTCATTATATAAGAGAGTGTCATGATAGGTATGTTATCAGGTGTCTGCCTTATGGCGGGGACGGGCGAGGCGATTATTGACGTTAGCGGTGTGGGTTATCTGCTCACTTGCGGCTCGCGCACGCTCGGCAAGTTAATAGAGGGCGAGGCCGTGCGGCTGCATGTCGAGACCCATGTAAGAGAGCAAGCCATTACGCTTTACGGTTTTCACAGCGAGGAAGAGCGCGCTTGGTTTGTGCGCTTGCAATCTGTCCAAGGCGTTGGTCCCAAAGCTGCGCTTGCAATATTAGACATCATGACGCCGGGCGAGATTTTATCCGCCGCGAGCCTTGAAGATAAAACCGCCTTTGCCCGCGCCAAAGGCATCGGCCCTAAATCAGCGGGCCGTATCGCGATTGAGCTTTCAGGCAAGCCCGCCCCGCTGGGCCGTGGTTTACAGCCTGTTTTCACTAAGCCAAGCGGTGGTGCGCCATCTGAGGCCGCGCGCAGCGAAGGGCTGTCTGATATGATGCTTCGTAATGATGCGGTCTCCGCCTTGCAAAATCTGGGCATTGGGCAATCCGATGCCTTGCGCGCCGTAGCCTCGGCTTATAACACATTCCCTGATGATCCGCCGCTTGATGACCTCATCAAAGCCGCATTAAAGGAATTGAGTAGCTAGTGGATGAAGAGCGCCTAATATCAGGAGAAAGCCAAGTAGGGGACGGGCGTGACCGCGCGCTTCGGCCCTTATCCTTTGACGATTTTGTCGGCCAGAAATCGGCGATCAAAAACCTGAAAGTCTATGTCGAGGCCGCGCGCCGCCGCGAAGAAGCCCTCGATCACTTGCTCCTGTCTGGCCCGCCGGGGCTGGGCAAAACCACGCTTTCCCAAATTGTGGCCCGCGAGCTGGGCGTAAACTTTCGTTCCACCTCTGGCCCCGTGATTTCTAAAGCGGGGGATTTGGCCGCGCTGCTCACGAACTTAGAGCCGCGCGACGTGCTGTTCATTGACGAAATTCACCGGCTTAATCCCGTGGTCGAAGAAGTGCTTTATCCTGCAATGGAAGATTTCGAGCTTGACCTCATCATTGGCGAGGGGCCCGCGGCGCGCTCTATCAAAATCGATATTGCGCCTTTCACCCTCATCGGGGCAACAACACGGGCAGGGCTTCTGGCCACGCCTTTGCGCGACCGTTTCGGCATTCCTGTCAGGCTTGAATTTTACGACACCGAAGAGCTCACCAAGATTGTGCTGCGCGGGGCGAGTAAGCTCGGGATGGATATGACGGCTGACGGGGGGCGCGAAATTGCGCGCCGCGCGCGCGGCACGCCGCGTGTGGCAGGGCGGCTTTTACGCCGCGTGCGCGATCTGGCCGAAGATCACGGCCATAGTACCATAGATAAAGCGGCCGCAGATGCGGCGCTGCTGCGCCTCGGTGTGGATGATATCGGGCTGGATAAGCAAGATATGCGTTACCTGCATGCGCTTTGCGAAATGTTTGGCGGCGGGCCAGTGGGCGCAGATACACTGGCGGCGGCGCTCTCTGAGGCGCGCGACGCGCTCGAAGATGTCATCGAGCCTTACCTTATTCAGCAAGGTTTTTTACAGCGCACCCCGCGCGGGAGGGTCGCCATGGCGCGAGCCTTTGCGCATCTGGGCTTAGCCGCGCCCGTTCAGCCCGCAGCCCCAACGCTCTTTGAAGGGGGCTCTGATGGATAAAGGTAAAGCCGCTGAGCCGACTATGGGCTGGTTTGAGGGGCGCGAACATAATTACCCGCTGCGTGTTTTCTATGAGGATACGGATTTCACGGGAATTGTTTATTATGCCAACTACCTTCGCTTTTTTGAGCGGGCGCGGAGTAGCTATTTTCGCTTAGTAGGTTTTCATCACTCTGATTTATGGGACGCGGACGACCCAATTGCTTTTGCCATTCGCAAGATAAACCTCGACTACAAAAAGCCCGCCCGCATTGATGACAGCCTGCGCATTGTCACGACCTATGATGTCTTTAAAGGCGCGCGGCTCACCGTCAGCCAAGCCTGCTACCGCGGCGATGAGCTGCTGGTGACTGCTAAAAGCGAAGCCGCCTGCATCACGCCAGAGGGAAGGCCAAAACGCGCGCCTAAGTGGATGGTGGAGAAATTAGCGCCTTATTTACTCAATCACAGTTAGTAAGTGTGTGGGGCTCCGATTAAGTCGGGTAACACTAAATTTTGAGATGCTGATAAATGACCCAACTCACCCACACTTCATTCACCCCGTGGACAACCCGCGCAACCGCTGATGTGCGCCGCGCCTCGCAAGCGCAATATGTGCATGGCTTTACGGAGATACTCGCGGCCGAAGGGCCGATGCAGGCTTTGTCGCTTTTTCAGATTTACGGCAAGGCAAGCGGGGTGATGAAACTGGCTGCGCCTGTACGTAAGCTCTGCGAGCGCGCATTGCTGGCTGGCGTTAAAGCGGGCGAGATTGTGCTTGAGAAAGAAGAAGATAGCGAGATTGACGGGCCAGAGGATTCTGTGGGCTGGATTGTGCGCTTGCCCGATCAGCCGCCCTTTATAGTGCGAGACCTTGGCAATCGGGGTTTTGCCGATATCCCCATGAGTGAGCTGGCTGCGCTTGTGCTAGACATTCGTACTCAAGATGAATTTATGGGGCGCGAGGATATTTACCGCGCTGTGCTTGATCATTATGGCCTGCAAAAACTAACAGCCCTTGTGCGCCGCCGCCTTGATAAAGTTCTAGAGGTTTATTTCTAGTCCGAATTATCTCCGCTTTGCTTGGTGGCAAAAGCATTCAGATAGAGCGTTGGCACGATGCCGATGACTATGATGATGAGCGCTGCGGTTGAGGCCTCGGAGAGGCGCTCATCACTTGCGAGCCAATAGACGCGCGTGGCGAGCGTATCAAAATTAAAGGGCCGCATAATCAGCGTGGCCGGCAGCTCTCGCATCACATCAATAAAGACTAAGATGAAAGCCGAGATAATGCTTGGGCGGAGTAGCGGCAGAAAGATGAGATGCATACGGCGTAGCCAATGCGCGCCGAGCGATCTTGAGGCATGCTCCATTGAGGCAGGGATTTTAGAAAATCCCGCATCGAGCGTATTAAAGGCCACTGTCAAAAACCGCACACTGAGCGCATAGACTAAGGCGATAATTGTCCCTGTGATAATCAGCCCAGGGGTGCCGCCCAAAATAGCGCTTATAAATTTTGAAAACTTTTGATCAATCCATGCAAGCGGGGCCAGCAGGCCTACGGCCAATAACGCGCCGGGCAGGGCATAGCCCAGTGTCGAGAGGCCTATGGAAGCTTTAACAAGCTTGTTTGGGTGTGTTCTTTTTCTATAGGCAAAGAAAATGGCAATCAGTAAAGCCAGCGCGCCGACAATTATAGCCAGCATAAAGCTGTTCTTTGCATATGAAAATAGCTGGCTTTGCCTCGCAGCGTCACCTTTAAGCAGAGCGAAATAGCCAAGTCGCAGACAGGGTATAATCAGTCCAATGAGTACGGGGAGAAAACACAGAAGCATGGCAGCAAAGGCCCGCACACCGCGAAGCCTTGCGGGGGCAACTCTGCCTAGGATTTTGTCATTATTCGCTACAGTCCCGCGGCGCGTTGCGCCCTCGAAAGTGATGAGAATGATAACGGCGATCAGCATCACGCTGGCCAGTTTCATAGCCGCTATCTTATCGCCTATTATGAGCCAATTGCGAAAAATTCCAACGCTGAAAGTCGGCACCGCGAAGAAATCGGCCACGCCAAAATCAGCGAGAGTCTCCATCATAACTAACGCGGTACCGCCTGCGATGGCGGGGCGAGCTGTCGGCAAGACGACTTTGAAAAAGGCCTGCCGCGGGCTTAGCCCAAGGTTTCTGGCCGCCCACCATTGCGACTGACTTTGGGTTAAAAATGATGCCCGCGCCAAGAGGTATATATAGGGATAAAGCACGAAGCTGAGCATTAGTGCTGCGCCGGGTAGATTACGAATAGAGGGAAACCAATACTCGCTTTGCTGCCATCCAAAAGCCCCGCGAAGTGTTGATTGAACGGGGCCGTAAAATTCCAGTAAATCCGCATAGACATAAGCGATAATATAGGCGGGAGCCGCAATAGGCAGCACCAGCGCCCAAGAGAGCCATTTGCGGCCCGGGAAATCATAGGCGCTAATCAGCCAAGCGCAGCCCACGCCAATAAGCACTGAGATGAGGCCGACGGCGGTCATAAGCATCACTGTGTTTAGAACGTATAAGGTTAGGGTGTTTGGCAAAGGTTCGCCCGATAGCAGGTGCGCGGCAATGCTTAAAAGCGGGAGCGCAAAAATGAGCGTTATGACAGCGATAAGGAGCGTCTGGCCCATTGATGGTTTTGATATGTAAATTGAAGATTTTATAATCTTGACCTTTAACTAGCCCTTACGGAGCCGATGGCTTATAGGCGATAACACGCAAACACAAGCAAGAGAAGTTTAAAGCGTTTATGAGTCTCGTTTTCGAAAATATCTCCCATAATTATGGGCAAGCTTCAATTTTGAAGCAGGTATCTCTGGAGGCGCGCGCGGGTGAAATATTGTGCCTGCTTGGCCCTTCGGGTTGTGGTAAGACAACATTGTTGAATTTAGCGGCGGGGATATTGCCGTTGCAAGAGGGCCTTATAACGCTTGACGGTAAGAAACTGGCGAGCCCGCAAGACTGCCCGCCGCCAGAAAAGCGTCCCGTTGGTCTTGTGTTCCAAGAGGGCGCTTTGTTTCCGCATTTAACTGTTGCGGAGAATATCGAATTTGGTATTTCCAATAATCCTGATCGCAAGGCGATTGTCTCAAAGCTGCTGGATAAAATTGGGATGGCCGATTTTGGAGGACGATATCCGCATAGCCTGTCTGGGGGGCAGCAGCAGCGCGTGGCTGTCGCAAGGGCGCTCGCGCCTGCGCCGCGAGTCATTTTAATGGACGAACCTTTCGCCAATATTGACATTACGCGGCGCCGCAGTTTGCGTGAGCAGATACGTTCGCTTCTTAAATCCCAAAATTGTATCACAATTATGGTCACTCATGACCCCGAAGAGGCCATGGAAGTTAGCGATCAGATTGCAGTGATGTATGGTGGGAAAATCGTTCAAATTGGTAGCCCTAAGGATATATATGAAAAGCCGCACTCCAGCGCGGTTGCCAAGCTGACCAGCGAAGGCGTGGTGATTCCTGCGGCTATTGATGGGCAGATCTTACATACGGACTTTGGCGATTGGTCTGTATCGCACCTATCTGGAATGCCTGAGACTAAGGCGGAAAAGCTTGATTTATATATACGTCCTCAGGTCGTTGCGATTGAAAAGTTATCAGGCACAAAGACGGGCCTTAAGCTGATTGATATCAGACATATAGGCTCAGCCCAAATAATATCGGTGCAGGCTACATCTGGTAAGGTTTTGACTTTGCATATGAGTACGGAAACACTTTGGGAGGTAGGTGACCTTGTGATGCTCACCCCGCGCAAGGCCAGTCTTATTGCTTTTGCGCTTTAAGGGGATTGTGTTTGCAAAATAGGACTGTTATGTAAATGAGAGTAATTCTCAACTGGAAAAATAATATGCCGTTTAAATCAATTCTATTGGGTAGTTGCCTTCTCTTGCTAACGGGCTGTTCGCCATCGGGCTCAGGCGGCGAAGAGACTAAAACGGTCAAAGATAATGGCGTCGTGAATATTTATTCCTCGCGGCACTATGATACAGACCTGCGGCTTTATTCTGATTTCACTGAGCGAACAGGGATCAAGGTCAACCGCATTGAAGCCAAATCAAATGCTTTGATTGAAAGGCTGAAAACTGAGGGTGAGCTTAGTCCAGCCGACCTTTTAGTCACTGTCGATGCAGGTGTTTTCTGGCGCGCTGAGAATGAGGGCATTTTGCAGCCCGTCTCATCGGATGTCCTAGAGGCCAAAATTCCAGCACATCTGCGCCATCCAGATGGGCTTTGGTATGGTCTTTCAAAGCGCGCGCGGCTGATTATCTATAATAAGGCGGCAGGGCGTCCCGAAGATGTTGAAGATTATGACGATATGGCGGCCCCTAATTATAAAGGAAAAGTCTGTATGCGGTCTTCAGGGAATATCTATAATATTTCTTTGCTTTCTTCGATAATCTCCAATGCAGGCGAGCAGGCTGCAACTGATTGGGCGCAGTCTATGGTCGATAATTTTGCGCGCAAACCCCAAAGCAATGATACGGGACAGATTGAGGCGGTTGCCTCTGGGATTTGTGAGCTATCGCTTGTGAACTCTTACTATCTGGCGCGCTTTGCCAAATCAAATGACCCTGAAAAACAAAAAATATATAGCTCCATCGGCGTGATTTTTCCCAATCAAGATAACCGAGGCACGCATATAAACATAAGCGGGGCGGCCGTTACGGCCCATGCGCCCAATAAGGAAAATGCGATTGCTTTTATGGAATATCTTACCTCTGAGCAGGCGCAAAAATATTTTGCTGATGGCAATAATGAATATCCTGTCATTGACCAAATAGAGGCAACATCCGCATTAAAATCCTTAGGGGGATTCAAGGAAGATAAATTAAATGTTGGCGAACTTGGCAAAAATCAGGCAAAAGCAATAAACATATATAATAAAGTTGGGTGGCAATAAGGAGGGAGTTATGACTTTACAGAACATTTGGGTTAGTGCCGCCGTAGCCGCAATTGTGCTTTCGGCTTGTAGTGCAACAGATGATTCCGCAAAAGCTCCTGAGGTGATTTCTGAGGCAAATAATGCCACTGAGACTGTTGAGATTGCGCTGAGCGATGTGCTTGATGGAGTCACCAGTAACTATTGTATAGATATTGCTGGAGGGAATAAAGACATTGATATTTCCAAAGGCTTGCAGGCCCATACTTGCTACACCTATCGCGGCGAGGTTGGAACGGATCAGAAGTTTACGAGATCACGTTTTGCGAATAATCAGCTATATATGACAGATTTTGATGTTTGCGCCACGGTCGCCGCTCTTAAAGCGGGCTCTACTATCGGACTAGCTGCTTGCGATGGATCTGATTTGCAAAATATAACTTTTAGCGGCAGCGGCACAATCTTTATGACTGGGTCGCCCGACCTATGTTTCACAGCGGCCAAGGATTCACGCTATGGGCGTAGTAAGGTGCACCAGATTAAAGCTTTATTACTTGAAAACTGTTCCGCTGAATTAGCGGCCTACCAAGAATGGCATGGGCGTAGCTCTTCCGAGTAAGTGCTCGGATCCTACGTAATTAAGATTCAAGGCCTAAGGTCGTTATGACCTTAGGCCTTTTATATTAAAGCTTTTTAGCAGGCGTTTGTTCGAGCTTATAATGCTCCAAGCTTGATAGCGAGGGGCCGTAATCTTCTGTTGGCGCACTTAGGAATTTTGGATCAATTGCTTCTGCCGCTTTTAGCATATGCTCAGGTATGAGATCGAATGTGTCGCCAGCTCCTTGGTCACAAACATAGAGACATTGGCCAGGGGCCTGATCCATGAGCATCCATGGGAACCACGGCGTGGAGCGTACCCAAGACCCAAAGAATGTAACGGATTTATTCTCTGGGTCGCCCAGCTGTTCCTTGTCAAAGATATAGCGGAACATTTCTGACACTTGTGTCATTGGACCGGGGCTCTCGCGTGGCCACTCATTGGGCTGAAGCGCAGATGGGTAATAAAGGTGAATATCAGATGTAAGAAGTACTTTATCTCCGCGCTCGTCCCAATCAAGAAGGAGGGGTATGCGTGGTGGGCGTTCTTTATTCAGGCCACCATATGTTGGCGGTTGTGGATAATACTCGCTAATTGTAAAGTTAAATGGGTCATTTGCGATCGGCACGACAGGCACAGTTTCTCCTGTATAGGGATTGTCGAATGTCTGTAGGATTTCGCCTGATTTTAGGTCTGTATAAAATCCAACTTCACGTAGAAGCTTGCGGTAGCTACCATCTTCTAAAGGAAGAAGCCGTGTTACTGAGAAACCTTCAAAGCCACAGAGGTCTATGTTCTTTTTTCCGGGCATAACGCCAATGGCTTTGCCTTTATACCACCCAATTTTTTCCTTAGTGAAGTCAAGTGTACCGTGAATACGGGCCATGGCGTCACGGTTCCAGATATTGTTCTTATAGTCTAAGACCAAATCTTTCTTCGGGCTTACAATATTAGTGGCAGCTGGAGAACAGGCCGCTAGCGATACTGCACCACCTGCACCTAGTGCGAGTGTTTGACGTCTATTGAATAATTTATCATTGGATGACATGATTGGCCTCATTTATAATATTTTCGTTATTTCATATAATCAATCACGTTTAGCTGTGGGGTTTAGTCCGAAACTTGCTCGTTAGACGAATATTGTCCTCAGAGGCCATAGTCTTCGCGATTTATGCATTTAGCCCTTACATTATAATCCATAATATGATGTGACTTAAGGCTCTTCGTCACCTAAAGCTTCTATGTCCGGATGTTAGACGAAATAACGATATCAAAAGGATGAGCCTTCAGCGAGTGACGCGGGTTATTTTGTTAAGGACAATATAGAACTGCTTAATGGAGTAGTCATTACTGTTGACCTGCTTGTGATGGAGTTGGGTCTTTGTCGTTCAATGCATTTAGAAGATTTGGTTCTTATCACGCTGACGGTGGCGGAGCTTCTTAATGATAAAGAAAATCGAGTCATTATTATCTAAAATTATTTTTAGGCAATGCGGTCTTTAATTTTTCTTGGCCAAATAATAGGCGCTAATCAAAGAAGTTTGTCTGTTATGACAGCGCTAGCGTGACATTTTTGCATCACATCTATTCGACAG
>CALKIX010000077.1 GCA_937995665.1 uncultured Hellea sp.
AACAAGATTAAGACCGATGTACGGTATGATTTGCTTTCCATCTTGTTGTGCGCTTGTGCCATCAAATTCCCCAAATATATTTTGGCTGAGTTGAACCTATAGCGCGTAAGGGGTCAAGGCTGCACGGCAGAAATTTTTACATCAATCCTAATGTTTTAAAGCTCGCGACATTGTCCCGTCCAATGATCAGGTGATCATGCACGGTGACATCAATAGCCTTGCAGGCTTTCTGGATTTCTTTTGTCATGACAATGTCAGATTGACTGGGCGTGGGATCCCCGCTCGGGTGGTTATGGGCGAGGATGATGGCGGTGCTATCGAGCGCTAATGTGCGCTTAATAATTTCGCGCGGATAGACGGGGGCGCGGTCCACCGTGCCTTGGCCTAGCACTTCATCGGCAATAAGGCGGTTTTTGCGGTCAAGAAACAGCACGCGAAACTGCTCCTTGCCTTCAAATTGCATGGCAGAGCGGCAATAATCGAGCAGCGCCGTCCAGCTAGAGAGGACAGGGCGGCCCAACACGGACTCTTGGCCAAGCTTGGTAGCCGCTGCGCGTAGGATTTTCAAATCCAGCGCAATTTTCTCGGAGATGCCTTTAACCTCGGTCAGGCGCTCGGTCGGGGCGGCGATAACTTCGGCGAAATTGCCAAATTTAGCGATAAGCGCTTTGGCGATGGGCTTTACATCGCGGCGCGGGATAGAGCGAAACAGATAAAGTTCAAGCAATTCATAATCAGCCAACGCATCAACGCCGCCTTCGGCAAAGCGCGCGCGTAAGCGGTCGCGGTGACCATGATAATGCGGAGCTGGTGTCTTTGTCTGCGCCAATGTTTGCCTATAGGTAAGGCGGCTTATGAAGGCCTTTGGGCGAGAGGGTGAATATCTCGCAGCCATCTTTCGTCACGCCAATGGAATGTTCAAATTGCGCGGTGAGCTTTTTATCGCGCGTGACCGCTGTCCAGCCATCGGAAAGGATTTTCACGTCGGGATTGCCGAGGTTAATCATCGGCTCAATAGTGAAAAACATACCCTCGCGCAGCACTTCGCCTTCGCCCGGATTGCCAAGATGCAAGATGTTGGGCGCGTCATGGAAGAGCCGCCCAAGGCCGTGTCCGCAGAAATCATGCACTACAGAGCAGCGCTCGGCTTCGGCGAATTTCTGAATAGCATGGCCAATATCGCCCGTTGTATTGCCGGGTTTGACCGCCGCGATGCCGAGCATGAGCGAGTCATAAGTAATTTGCGTCAGGCGTTCTGCGCGGCGGTTAACCTCGCCCACTGGATACATACGTGATGTATCCCCGTGCCAGCCATCGACGATGACTGTCACGTCAATATTGACAATATCGCCTTTTTTAAGCGGCTTAGCGTTGGGAATGCCGTGGCAGACTACATGATTGATAGATGTGCAAACTGTGTGCTTATAACCGCGATATCCAAGACAGGCAGGAACAGCGCCATTATCTAAGACAAATTCAAAGGCCGCTTCATCTAGCGCCTCGGTGGTGACGCCCGGCTCCACCATGGGGACGAGCATATCAAGACATTCAGCGGCCAGACGGCCCGCCTTGCGCATGCCTTCAAAGTCCTGGGCGCTATGGAGTTTTATAGCGCCGTCGCGCAGGTCAGGGGCATCTTTGGCTTCAACATAATTCATAACTGCGCTATAACAGGCAGGGCGCTGGCACGCTAGTCATTTTGAGCGGCGCGGCTTATTATGGGGCTTAGCGCATTTGAGCGCTTTTCTTTTGACTTTTGCGCGCTATGAGGAGGGCAAAGGAGCTCTATCCATGACTAAACTTGTAACGGCAGGCGTTATTTTAATTGGCGATGAGCTGCTCTCTGGCCGCACGCAAGATACCAATCTAGGCATGATTGCGCGCTGGCTTGATCCTCTCGGCGTCACCGTTGGCGAGGCGCGTATTGTCTCCGATGATGCGGATACAATACGCGAGACGGTGAAAAGCTTTTCGCAGCGCTTTGATTATGTTTTTACCACGGGCGGGATTGGTCCCACTCATGACGATATTACTGCGGACTGTATCGCGGCAGCTTTTGGCCTTGGCATTGATGAGCGAGAGGACGCGCTGGCGATATTGCGGCCCATCTATGAAGGGCGCGATTTTAACGCCGCGCGCCGCCGAATGGCGCGTATTCCCGATGGGGCGAGCCTGATTGCAAACCCTGTCAGCGGCGCGCCGGGGTTTCAGACAAAAAATGTCTTCACCCTTGCGGGCGTACCGCGGATTATGAAAGCTATGCTAGCTGATGTGGAACATAGGATTGAGGGCGGGGCGAAGCTGTTCTCGCGTACTGTGGAGAGCCAAGGCATAGGCGAGGGGGACGCGGCCGCGCCTTTGGCCGCTATTGAAGCGGGTCATGCGGGCGTTTCTATCGGCAGCTACCCTTATTTTAAGGACGGGGTTCACGGGGCTAATTTCGTGGCCCGCAGCCGCGACTTGGCGGTTTTGGAAAAAGCCGAGGCGGCCCTGCGCGTGATGGTCAAGCAGCTTGGCGGGGTAGAGCTGAAATAATCAAAAAATGCCCTTGTCGTAGGGGGGGCGTGACAGGTTATCCACCGCTAGTCTTTTTCGCTGCGGGCGTGGTGGAATTGGTAGACACGAAAGACTTGAGCGCTACCTTATTCCCTATTTTTGCAAGAAGGGCATCAAGAGCATCACGTCAGGCACTATTCAGGACTACCGCATATGGCGGCGTGAGAACGGGCTTAACGGAAAGCCGCCATCCCGAAGCACCCTGCACCAAAAAATAGTCACCCTGCGCCAAGTGCTAAAAACGGCACTACGGCATAACTGGCTGGACGCCCTGCCAGATATGAGCGAACCGTATAAAACCAAAGGTCAGCTAAACCACAGGCCGTGGTTTTCAACCGAAGAATACAAAAAGCTATAAACAGCCACGCGGGAGCGCTGCAAAAAACATCAGAAGCAAGCATCACAGATGGGCAAATGATCAACTACATGATTTGATTTTAATCCTAGGTAATAGGGGATTGCGGCCCGACGAGGCGCGAAATCTTGAATTTAGAGACGTTGCTATTGTGGAGGATGCAAGCACGAATGCAACAATACTGCTTATCGAGGGGCGCGGAAAGCGCGGCATAGGATATTGCAAATCAATGCCCGGTGCCGTTCATCCCTTTCGTCGCCTAATCGAGCGCAACAATCCCATAAGCACTGATAGTGTATTTCCGAAGATACAAAATCGTCTCTTTTTCTAAGGACTGGAAGAGACGAATTTGCTTCATAATCGCGAGGGGAAGCGCAGAACGCTTTATAGCCTTCGTCATACCTATATCTCAATGCGCTTAATGGAGGGCGCTGATATTTATCAGATTGCCAAAAATTGCCGCACATCCGTTGAAATTATTGAAAAGCGCTACGCCGCGTACATAAAAAACCGCATCAATGCGGCGGCAATTAACATGATGCTCCCCAGCCATGGAGTTTCTAAGGTAATTACCCCCATTTATGCAGATGAATATGCCATAAAGAGCTTGCGTTTTTTAGAAATAATTGGATA
>CALKIX010000078.1 GCA_937995665.1 uncultured Hellea sp.
GACGAAGCTATCTTGCGTGAATCGCCTAAGTTTGAATTTGGTCTTAACCTTCTGAAATTGATGGCGGGTATTGCACCTCTCCTCGGTCTTTTGGGTACGGTTACAGGTATGATCCAGACCTTCCAAGCTATGATGATTTACGGAACGGGTGATCCACAGCTAATGGCTGGCGGTATCTCTGTTGCTCTTGTTACGACAATGTTGGGTCTGATTGCGGCTATCCCGCTTCTTATCCTCCACAGCTTCTGCTCATCACTTGCGCGCTCTATTCAGGGCACACTTGAAGAGCAATCCGCTGGTATCGTAGCGCGCCACGTTGAAAGCCGCGGCGTCTAAGTCAAGCAGTCAACCTTTAGAAAAAGGAACAGACTATGGGTAATGTATTTGCAGGTCTCCAGGAGTTTCTGGGGACCGGAGGAGACGTCCTAATTGTCATCATGATCGCGACTTTTGCGATGTGGACATTTATTTTGGAACGCTTCGCCTATTACCTCTTTGCGCATAAGCCAACCATGGCTCGCCTTAAGGCGGAATGGGACGCGCGCTCAGATAAATCATCATGGAAGGCTTTGGCTATTCGTGATGAGATGGTGTCACAAGTCAAAGATAAGACGGGGACAAATGTTCCTATTATCAAGACCTTAGTGGCCCTGGCACCCCTTTTGGGTTTGCTGGGTACCGTGACAGGGATGATTGAAGTGTTTGATGTGATGGCACTTTCTGGCTCTTCAAATGCGCGCCTTATGGCTGGCGGTGTCTTTAAAGCGACAATCCCGACTATGGCGGGTATGATGGCGGCTCTTTCAGGGCTTTACTTTTCCACTGTGCTCCCCCGTTGGAGCATCCGCGAGACAGCACGTTTCTCGGACAGCTTACAGATAGGATAATCAAATGAGACGAGGACGCCGTAAAGGACAAGCTGACGAAGCTGATGTTGATATGACACCGATGCTCGACATCGTGTTTATCATGTTGATCTTCTTTATCGTGACAGCGACATTTTTGGACGAAAAGGGTGTTGATTTAACGCAGCCCCCTCCACCGCCCGATGACATAACGCCGCCTAAATCAACGCCTGCTATTACGGTCTATGTTGATAGCCGTGACCAGTGTTCTGTTGATGGCGATAGCACGACATGTGATCGTGTGGCTCTACGGGTTGAACGCCTTTTAGCAGATAAACCCGGTGCGAGTGTTATTCTTCGCATGAATGAGTTGGCCCGTCACGAATTATTGGTGACGATTAAGGACGAGCTGGACATTAAAGGTCTGGCTTCAAAGATCGAAATTATTCGCGGACAATCCTAGAGCTGCATCACAGCTTTGATTTTCTGCTAAAAATATGATAAGGTAACATAATGGCCAGACGTAGTCGTACATCTATCCCAGATGAGGATACCGAATTAAACATGACGCCCATGTTGGATGTCGTTTTCATTCTTCTCATCTTCTTTATTGTGACATCTGTCTTCGTTAAGACGCCTGGGGTGGATCCGTTTAAACCCGTCGCTGATACGAAAAAAGATTGGAAACCTTCAATCCTCATCGCTGTGAACGCGGCAAACGAAATCTGGATTGATAAGCAGCCTTATGATTTGGAAGAAATTCGTCCAATAATTTTGTCAATGCGTGACGAAAACCCTAAGGCAGAAGCCATCATTAATGCGGATAAAGATTCCGAAGTTGGTGTTGTAATGTCGGTGCAAGAAATGATGCAAGACTTGGGTATCGTTACCCGTGTCGGTGCAGAATAGGAGAGTATAATGGCTAACATCATACGTTGGATTTTGGGTATCCCTCTTGCCGCCATTGTCACTATCGGACTTTTTGTACTGATGATGGTTTTGATTGCTGAGGAATTTAAGCCGCAAGAAAAGCTTGCCAATTCATCTTTTGAAATCAATCCGCAAGTTGAAGATATTAAAGTCATCAAACGCGAAACTAAAGTTGATCAAGTTAAGAAGGTTATTACACCACCGCCTCCGCCGACGATTGAGCGTCAACAAGCGGCCAAGCCAACTGAGCGTATTGCGTCACTTGAGGGGGCTATCCCCAAGTTCGATGCGCTAAAAATCGACCGCCAGAATTTCAAAATTCAAGTCTCTGATCGCGATGCGCAGCCTTTAGTTCGTATTCCGCCAATCATGCCGCCGCGTGCTGAAAAGTCAGGCCACTGCAAAGTGCGCTTTGATGTAAGCCCTGAAGGCGCCCCGTTTAACGTTACCGCCACTTACTGTACACAGAAACTCTTTGAGCGTTCTTCAATTAAGTCCGTTCAAAAGTGGAAATATAATCCAAAAATTGTTGATGGCCGTTCTGTCTCGCGTAGTGGGGTTGAGAGTAAGATTTCATTTCGGCTGACGGATGAGCGCGGTAAAATCATTCCGGAATAGATCCGGCGTAAATAATAATGGGCCAAGAGGCCATTCAGATCTCTGCAATAATCAGGGGTCTAATCTACGGAGTTATATATGTTATTAAAAGCTTCCAAATTTTCGCTACTAAGCCTTCTTAGCAGCGCGGCCTTGGCTTTTGGCGCTGTGACAGTTTCAGGTGTGACGCAATCTGCTTATGCGCAGGAAGGCCGTCAATTTGGTGCCAAAGCTGGTGCGGTTGTGAATGAAGCTTTGCAGTTCATCAATTCAGGTCAGCATAGCGCTGCGCTTAGTAAATTGAGCGAGGCGCTCCGCCTGCCAGAACTGAATGCCTATGAGCGCTCCACGATCCACCAGATGGAAGGCGCAAGCTATTACGAGCTCAAGCAGAACAGCCAAGCCATTAGTGCGTTTCAGAACGCGATTAATTCTGGTGGTTTGCTGCCTAATGAAGTCGATAGTTTGAAAGTAAATATTGCGCAGTTGCAAATCGCGACTGGTCAATACGCTGTTGGTGCGCAATCTCTTGAAAATTATCTCAATGCTGGCGGGCAACGTAAGCCTCAATATGTTGAGATGCTTATGCAGGCTTGGGTGCAGTCAGATAATTACGCCCGCGCACTGCCTTGGGCAGAGCAGTGGTTTAATTCTGCCAATCCTAAAGAGCGTAAGCATTTTGATTTGATGAACTTCCTTTACAACAATCTTGGTCAGCAAGGAAAACAGGCCGATATCGTTAAAGAGATGATTGGCCGCTGGCCCGAGGATAAATCGCTTTGGGATGCTTGGGCGTCTATGCTGGCCAATGGCGGCCGCGAGCAAGAAGCATTTGAAGTTTCTAAAATGTTATATCTTGGCGGCGCGTTACGTGATGAGAGCGACCTTATGAAAGTCGTTCAATATTATAGCTTCTATGATATGCCGTATCAGGCTGCTCAAATTCTTGAAAAAGAAATGAATGCTGGCCGGATTTCGCGCGATTCAGATAAGATGGTACAGCTTTCTTCGCTCTTCCGTCAGGCGCGTGAATATAAGCGGGCAATTCCTGTTCTTGAAAGTGCGGCGTCCAGCTCAGGCCAAGCGAAACTTTATGCTGACTTGGGCGAAGCGCTTTATAATGAAGGACAGTGCCAAAAGGCAGAAACAGCTTTCAGAGAAGCGATTAATCGCGGCTATGATGCGGGTAAATCTTGGATGCTTATCGCGACGTGTCGCTATGAGGAAACGCAAAAGCATGACCGTATTAATTGCGAAATGAGCGATGCCCAAAAGGCTCAAGCGCCAATCTCATTGGCCCGCGCAAGTGCAGTTGACGCTTTCTCTCAAGTGCCTGGCTCCTCACGTGAAGGTCGTAATGCAAAAAAATGGGTCTCTTTTATTAAAGCCGAAGAAGATGCCGTGGAACGCCGCTGTGAATTTGAGCGCTCTGTTGAGGCCGAGCTTTGCTACCAGCAAATTAAACAAGCCTATGCGGCTGAAGTCTTTGTCGGTGAGTTTAAGGTTGACGATGCAAATTGCATGAATTTCAAAGAAGAATATGATAGAAAATTCCGCGTCGTAACTGTCGAGGAATAGAGGGTTAAACCTCTACAATTAAATTAAAAAAAGCCCCGCCAGCCGGGGCTTTTCTGTGTCTGTATATGTGATTTGTGTTCAAGCCGTCTTTTTTTTTTACATTATGTGATCACAAAAAGCCTATTCCTGCGTAACGCTAACAGCAAAGGCATATTCGAGGGCGGTTTCCTTTAGCGAGTCATAGCGGCCCGACTCGCCTTGATGCCCGGCCTCCATATTGATTTTCAGCAATATGGGCCCTTCTCCCGTTTGATGTTCACGCAATTTAGCTGCCCATTTGGCTGGTTCCCAATAGGTCACTCGGGGGTCTGTCAGCCCGCCCGTAATCAGGCAGGGCGGATAATCAGCCCGCACAATATTATCATAAGGCGAATAGGCGGCGATATTGCCGTAAGCCTCCTTATCCTTAAGCGGGTTACCCCATTCAGGCCATTCTGGCGGGGTGAGGGGCAGCTCGCTATCGGACATGGTGTTGAGCACATCAACAAAAGGCACAGCAGCAATCATGCCGCCAAAAAGCTGTGGGTCTTGATTAAGCGCCGCGCCAACTAGCAGTCCGCCCGCAGAGCCGCCATGACAAACCACCCGCCCGCGCGTACTATAACCTGCCTCGCAGAGAGCTCGGCCCACATCGACAAAATCGTTAAAGGTATTGACCTTCTTATCAAGCTTTCCGTCTAGATACCATTGATAGCCTTTGGCCTTGCCCCCACGAATATGAGCAATGGCATAGATAAAACCGCGGTCAATGAGCGGCAGGATACCCGTGCGAAAGCCCGCAGATATTGTAATGCCGTAAGAGCCATATCCATATAGCAGAAGCGGCGCGCTGCCGTCTTTGAGTGTACCTGCTTTATAGAGCAAGGTGACGGGGACGGTCTCGCCGTCGCGCGCGGTAATATTGATACGCTCGCATTGATAATCGGCTGGGTCGTGCCCGCTGGGGACTTCTTGGGTTTGGCGCAAGATACGCTCGCGCGTGATCATATTGTAATCAAAGACTTGGCGCGGCGTTGTCGGCGAGGAATAGGCAAAACGCAGCCACGGCGTGTCATATTCATACCCGCCCATCAGGCCTAGGCCATAAGCGGCTTCGTCAAAAGCGATGTCATGCTCGTCTCCGCTTTCCATATCGCGTATGATGATACGGGGCAGGGCATTCTCGCGCACAAGCCGCACCATATGGCCAGCATACACCTCAAGGCCCAAAATTAGCGTGCCGCTTTTATGTGGGATAAAGGGGCCCCAGTTTTGAGCTGCGGGCGCGCTTTGCTTTGTTTGCATAATTTGAAAATCAACCGCGCCGTCCGTATTGGTGAGGATATAAAAGTCCTCGCCGTGATCATAGACGTTATACTCACGCCCCGCCTCTCGCGGGCTAATGCAAACTGGCGCCGTTAGCGGTTTTGCGGCGGGGATGAGCCAGACTTCAGTACATGTGTGGTTATGGGGCGTTATTTCAATAAATTCACCGCTATCGGATTCGCCAATAGAAACAAAGAAGCCAGGGTCAGCTTCTTCGTAAACCATCTTTGCTTGACTGTTGGCGTCGTGAATATCTTTGCAATAGACACGGTGGGGGCGCTGATTTTCATCGCGCTCTACCCAAAATAACGTCGCATTATCCATGGCCCATTGCACAGACCCAGCGGATTTTTTTATGCCTGTACTTCGCGGTTTCCCGTCCATAGATTTGACGAGAATCTCGTAATTTTCTGCCCCTGTGACGTCTAGCGTATAGGCGAGCCATTTATGATTCGGACTATGGCTTACCGTGCCCAGGTCAAAATAGGCGGAATGCTGCGCGGCGAGGGCTTCCGCGTCGAGAATGATTTTCGCCTTTTCCGTGGGCTCTTTGCTAACCGGATCAATCGCCATGCGCTCATAAAGCCCATGCTGATCGCCCACGCGGTAGCGGTGATTATAAGCAAAGATATGATCTGGGGTGGGGACTGTGGAGGCATCGGGTTTAAGACGGCCTTTAAGCTCTTCAAATATCTTATCAGATAACGGTTTTAGGCCCGCCATTACCGCTTCTTGGTAGTTGTTTTCAGCCATAAGGTGCGCGCGAATATCCTTATCGAGCTTTGAGGCATCCACCATCATTTCTTGCCAATTTTCATCTTTCATCCACGCATAATCATCATGGCGGGTAAAACCAAGCTGCTTGGTTTGGGTGGGCTCTTTATGGGCAATGGGCGGGGTAGGGGTCGTTTTAAGTTTAGTTGTCATGGGCTTGTCATAGGCGCGCGCGCCGTTCCTGACAATTACTCAATACGGCCTTCGCTTAAATTAATCCGAAAAATATATTGCACGCGTAGACTATTGCCGATGCCGCATATTTCTTCAGCCCCGCTCACCCGCGCCATTACGCGGCTCATCTATGAGGTCGACGCCCTCGTCGATGAGAGCTGCGAGAATGTGCGCCCAGAAATACTCGATAAATATGCGCGTGCCATTACCTCGCAGCTTAAAGCCCTGCAAGAGATTGAGTCCCATAACCGCGCGCAAGACAAAAATGATGAGCGCAGGACTTACACCGCCTATGAAGACTTCCCCGCCCCCACGCCCGACGAACGCGAACGTTTCAAAGCCCGACTTGAACATCTCATCTCTAAAATTGAGGCTCGGCAAAAAACTTCCAAAGGCTCTGGAGCAGCTCGCACAAAGCGCTGACCTGATACAGCTCGCCCATAATTGGGAGCTTTATGCGCGCCCCCACCAAATCCCCAGCCATGATGATTGGCAAATTTGGCTTTTGCTCGGCGGGCGCGGCTGCGGGAAAACTCGGACTGGGGCGGAATGGATACGCGAGCAAGTCGCAGATCATGGAAAAAGGCGCATCGCTCTTGTCGCTCCGACTTATAGTGATGTGCGGGAGGTAATGCTGGAGGGCGAAAGCGGCCTGCTCAATATTGGCTTTCCATCTGAGCGCCCCAAATATATCGCCTCGCGCCGCAGGCTGGAATGGCCCAATGGGGCTTTGGGGTATGTCTATACGTCCGAAGAACCTGACGGGCTGCGTGGGCCGCAATTTGATGCGGCTTGGGCCGATGAGTTTTGTGTCTGGAATAAGCCCGATGAAACGCTCTCAAACTTGCGCCTTGCGCTGCGATTAGGCGCGCGCCCGCAGCTCGTCATCACGACAACGCCAAAGCCTATTGAGGCCCTCAAAACCCTAATCAAGACTCCCGGGGTTTTAATCTCGCGCGGTAAGACGTCTGACAATGCGGATTTTCTGGCACCGTCATTTCTTTCTGCCATGCAAGATGTTTATGGCGGCACAAAGCTCGGACGACAAGAGCTAGAAGGGGAGCTGATTGAAGATATCAGCGGTACGCTCTGGACACGTGATATGCTTAGCCGCTGTTATGAGGGGAGCGCTCCCGAACTATCCAAAATCATCATTGCTATCGACCCGCCTGTGACCTCGGGCCCACGCGCCGATAGTTGCGGCATTATTATAGCGGGCATTGCCAGCAGCGGGCGAGGGGCAAAGGCTTATATTCTGCATGATGCGAGCCTTGAAGGCGCCTCTCCAAAAGCCTGGGCGGAGCGGGCCTGCGCGCTCTGGCAAAGCTGGGAAGCGGATTATATCTTGGCCGAGACAAACCAGGGCGGCGATCTGGTTGCTACTATCATCAATGATATTGAGCCGCAAATTCTGGTTAAAAATGTATTCGCGTGCAAAGGCAAGCGCGCCCGCGCTGAACCCGTGGCCGCCCTTTATGAGCAGGGACGCGTTGTGCATTGCGCCCGTTTTAAAGCGCTCGAAGATGAGCTCGCGCTGATAGGCACAGAAGGGCAGAAATCTTCCCCCGACCGCGCTGATGCTCTTGTTTGGGCGGTGACGGAATTACTTCTGCATAAAGCCCGCCGCCCCGCTATTCGGCAATTGTAATCGTTCTCTATATGTTCTATTAATAGACATGGTCGAAATTCTAGTCATATTGGGCGCTCTTTTTCTTAGCTGGTTTTATTACAGCCTCCGCAGGAAAGGATTTACACCGCCCAAAACCGCGCCGTCCGATGCACGCACTTACGCGGCCTTTGAGGCGGTGGAGAGTCTTTTCGTCAATACATCCGAAGCGGCTTTTTTTCATAGCCTCCTCCGCGCGCTGCCAAGCGGCTATCATTTGCATAGCAAGGTACGTATGGAAGATATCGTCCGCGTCAAGCCAAGTATAAAAGGCGAGGCGCGCTGGCACCTGCGCGGGCGCGTTAAAAGCCGACATGTTGATTATCTTATTACCGATAAAAAGGGCCGCCCGCAGCTTGTTATAGAGCTTGATGGGAGCAGCCATAATAAGGCGGCGCATAATGCCGATAGGCTTAAAAATGGTATCTTTGAGGCGGTAGGCTTACCTTTAATTCGGGTCAAGACGGGCGAAAGCTTTGCTCAAGCCTCACAAACTATTTGCGCAGATTTAACCCGTCCTTAACTATAAACTGCCAGACATTTCCCCAAATCATGTGGAAGCTGATGTTATGGCACCTCGTAAATTAGATCTGAAACGTCGTCTGAAAAAGACGAATAATGAACTGGCTACGCTAAACCGCGAGCTGGCGGAACAAATGATTATACTGGCTTCGGAAACGGGCGAAACGGAACCCTTATTACAAGCCGTGAAAACGCTGCAATCCGTTCAAACACTCTATTCTGTAGAAGATTCTCCGCGTGAGAGCGCCGAAGTTCAGCAAGCCTTGGGTGATACGCTCCTAAAGATAGGCCGCCAGAACGAAGATAAGCAGGCCTTGGAATTTGCTGTGAAGGCTTATCGCGGCGCGATTACTCTGGCCTCATTGTTAGGCGATGAAAAAATGCGCGTAGAGATTAAGAAAAATTACGGACTTGCCCGCTCACTTCTTGGCAAAGACAACAAAGCGTATAGCCTGTTTAAGGTTGCCTAGGCTCCGCGCTTTTCTATCTGCGCGTCACCCGCTAAACCAATTAGCGGCAAGCCGTATAAAATATCTATAATTTTTAGTGATTTAGAAAAAATCCAAGAGATTAATCCTCAAGAGCTTAAGGCGGGTCTATAAAGGCTCATCGTTAAAAATGTGCCCGCCTCAATGGCGCGCTGCTCCCTCGGATAATCATATGAAACAGTTGCTTGCCCGCGCCTTTACCCGTGCGCCTGACCAAAAACAAATGCCGTCATCACAGCCTCTCATCGCTTTGCATCTTGGGGGCCGTGCGGCATGGTCGGGGCGTGACTATAGCGCGCTTTCTCGCGAAGGCTATCAGCGCAATGCTATTGTTTATCGCTGCGTCCGGCTTATCTCCGAAGCGGCGGCTTCCGTTCCAATCTGCGCGCGCCGCGGCCAAGTCTGCGAGCCGGGAGATCCTGCAGCCAAGTTTCTAATGCGCGGTAACACAATGGCCACGCAGACCGAGATTATGGAAAGCTTTTATGGTTTTTTGCAAGTTGGCGGAAATGGTTATCTTGAGGCGGCATTAGTGGACGGCGTGCCTGTTGCGCTTTATGCGCTACGCCCTGACCGTATGAACGTCATCACAGGCCGCGATGGCTGGCCGACAGGATATGAATATGATGCGAGCGGGTTTAAGCGCCGCTTTCGCCGTGATGCGGCTACAAACCGCTCGGCTATTCACCACATGCGGCTCTTTAATCCAGTGAATGATAGCTATGGTTTTTCTCCGCTCGAAGCGGCCGCCCAAGCCGTTGATATACACAATGAAGGCGGACGCTGGGCCAAAGCTTTGCTTGGGAACTCAGCTCGCCCTAGCGGGGCCTTGGTCTATAAAGGCGGGGAGGGCATGGACCGCCTCACTGATGAGCAATTTGACCGTTTAAAATCCGAGCTCGAAAATCAGCATAGCGGGGCCAATCATGCGGGACGCCCAATGGTTTTAGAGGGCGGTCTGGACTGGAAATCCATGAGCATGAGCCCGGCTGATATGGACTTTATCGAGGCCCGCCGCGAGGCCGCGCGAGAAATTGCGCTCGCCTTTGGCGTGCCGCCCATGCTGCTGGGCATTCCTGGTGATAATAGCTATTCCAACTATAAAGAAGCCAATCAGGCGTTTTGGCGCCAGACCATTGTCCCGCTGGTTCAGAAAACAGCGCGGGGGCTAGAGGGCTGGTTGCAGCCCTTCTTTGGTGATGATTTGCGCCTCTCGCCCGACCTTGATCAAGTACCCGCCTTGACCGAGGAGCGCGCCGCGCTATGGGCGCGTCTTGGGGCGGCCAGTTTTCTGTCTGATAGTGAACGCCGCCAAATGGCAGGCCTTGCGGAGGCGCAAGCGTGAGCGAGAAACCCCTCCAATTTGACCGGACGATAAGCTTTGGCCTAATCCTCGCTATTATAATCCAAACCACGGGCGCCTTGCTGTGGGCAGGGGCGGCAGAAGCGCGGCTCACGGCACTAGAGTCTCGTACAGAAGACGCGCCCGCTGTAACAGAACGTCTGGCGCGCCTGGAAGAACAAATGTCCATGGCCCGCCAATCCCTCTCGCGCATTGAGCGCCGCTTGGACGCGCAAGATTAGCGCACCTTTTTAAAGTCAAAAGAGAAAACTATGAATGATGTAAATCCGTCCGCAGCCTTGCGGATATCGGGCTATGCCAGCTTGTTTGATCAGGCCGATATGTCTGGTGATATGGTAAGGCGGGGTGCTTTTGCGGCGAGTCTTTTAAGTCTTGGCCCTGCGCGTATTCCGATGCTGCTAGGCCATGAAACCGCAGAGCCTATTGGTGTTTGGGACAGAATTTTTGAAGACCGGAGCGGGCTTTTTGTTTCAGGTCGTATCTTGATGGGAACGCCGCGCGCTGACCGCACAGCGCGTCTTGTTATAGAAGGCGCGCTTTCTGGCTTGTCCATTGGTTATCGCGCGCGCCGAAGCGCAAGCCGTCCAGCGGGCGGGCGAAGTCTCTTGGAACTAGATCTTTGGGAAGTGTCCGTTGTCGCCTTCCCGATGCTGCGCACCGCGCGGATTACTCAAATTGACGACCTTGAAAACACCCCCAACTCACCCCCTCAAAATCTACAAAGGAGTATCGCGTGAGCCACACTAAAGAAACCAAACAGGTGAGCCGCAGCGTTGCGGTCAAAGCCGCGCAAGCGGATTTCGCCTCTACATTCGAAGCGTTTAAAGAGGCCAATGATAGCCGCCTAGACGCGCTAGAAAAGAAACAATCAGATAGCCTACTTGATGAGAAAGTCGCGCGCATTAATGTCGCTCTTGATCAGCAAGCCAAGCATATTGAAAACCTTGCCATTACAGCCGCCCAGCCTTCACTTGGCGGCGCAGTAATGAACACCGAAGCTAAATCAGCTTGGTCATCATATATGCGTACTGGCGATGGCTCTGCCCTTGTTAGTCTGGAAGGCAAGTCTTTGTCCGCCGATACAGAAGACGGCTATATCGCGCCGCTTGAAACAGAATCGCGTATTGATACGGCGCTTATCGAGGCGTCTCCTTTTCGCTCAATAGCAACCGTCCGCCGCGTAGGCTCTGGCTATTTCAAAAAGCCCGTAAGCGCAGGCGGCGGCGCTGCTGGCTGGGCCGGCGAGAGCGAGGCACGCATTGAAACGCAAGCGCCAAATCTAGAGCTGCTTGAATTTCCAGCAGGCGAGCTTTATGCCATGCCAGCAGCAACGCAGACCCTGCTTGATGACAGCGTCGCTGATGTTGACCAATGGTTGGCTGATGAAGTGCGCGATATTTTTGCTGCTCAAGAAACAGCAGCTTTCGCAGCAGGCGACGGCGTGAATAAACCGCGCGGTATCTTGAGCTATAACCAAGTGGCAGACGCTTCTTATAGCTGGGGTAATCTCGGTTATGTTGCAACGGGTACAGCAGGCGGCTTTAACTCGGATGCACCCGTGGACGCTATCCTAGACCTGATTTACGCCCCAAAAACAAGTTACCGCGCCGGTGCAAGTTTCATCATGAACCGCCGTACGCTTGGCGAAGTGCGTAAGTTCAAAGATAGCGATGGCAACTATATCTGGCAGCCGTCTACTGAAGCTGGCCAGCCTTCAACGCTCCTTGGCTATAAGCTGAACGAAGTTGAAGATATGCCTGATGTGGCCAGCGAAGGCGCCGTCATGGCCTTTGGTGATTTCCGCCGCGGCTATCTCATTGTTGACCGCCAAGGCGTGCGCGTGCTGCGCGATCCATACTCTGCCAAGCCATATGTGCTCTTTTATACAACGAAGCGCGTTGGCGGCGGTATTCAGGATTTCAACGCGATTAAATTGCTCAAGACCTCAGCGTCTTAGAGTCAAATAAACTCACAGATTGAGGCCGCCTTTTGGGCGGCCTTTTTTAAGGAAGGGAAAGGATAGATATGACCATAACTGATATAACAGCGACCGCGAGCGAGCCGGTCACATTGGAACGGGCCAAGGAATTTTTGCGGGTTGATGGCAATACGGAAGACATGCTTATTGCCGAGCTCATTACCGCCTCGCGCCTGCGCCTTGAGCAGATGTTAAATGCAAGCCTAATTACGCGGGCGCGTCTTTATCGTTCTCATAAAATTTTCTCGCATTGCCTTTATGTCAATCACAGCCCGATTACGGCTGTCACCAAGGTTAGTGTGGTTGATTCAGGCGGGCAGGAGACTGAGATTCCGCAAGAGGATTACCTCGTCAATTTGCGCGCTGCGCCCACTACATTGACCCTAACAGAGCGTAGGAATTTTTCTGGCTATGTGCAAAACGCCGTTGATGTAATTGTCGAGGTTGAGGCGGGCTATGGCGAAAGCTCTGATGATGTGCCGATGCCGCTGCGCCAAGCTTTGATGCTGCTTCTCGCGCAAGCCTATGAGTTTCGCGACCAAGACACTGAGCGGCCCGTGCCTATGCTGGTTGATGCACTGCTCATGCCTTACCGTCAGGTGCGGCTATGATTGGGCAATTGCGCGTGCGTCTGGGGCTTTATGTTCCTCAAGAGACGCCAGATGCGCTGGGCGGGGCCGAGACAACATGGGTCTTTGCCTCTGCGCTGTGGGGCGCAGTTAAGCCCAAAACCCTGACCGAGCGCCGCGAAAATGGCCGGCTGGCTCTCACGCAAAGTTACCAAGTCACCATTCGCCATAAGCGCGATTTCCCTGAGCGCGCGCGCTTAATTTGGGGCACGCGAATTTTGCGCGTCCTAAGCGCCTCAGATCCCGATAATCGCCGCGAGCGCTTGCACTTAATCTGCGAGGAGGAACAGCAATGAGCAATCTACACCCGGCTCGCGAAATAGCCCAAGCGCTGCATAGCTTGCTCAGCAGCGATGTCGCCGTCCAGGCCATATTAGGCACGCCAGCAAGGCTCTATGATAATCCGCCGGAAGACCCCGTCTTTCCCTATATGACATACGGCCCCATGCGCAGCTCAGATATCGGCGGAGATGAGGCTGATATTCAAACCCATACGCTCACGCTCCATCTATGGTCTCGTTATGGCGGACGGGCAGAGGTCATTGACGCGATTAGCGTCGTAACGTCAGCGCTAGGACAGCACCAATCAATAAGTGATGACCCCATCCAGATTGTACGAAGCCAAGTGCTTTACACAGATATTTTTCGCGATCCCGATGGCCAAACTTTGCACGGGCTTATCCGTTTTCTGCTGACCACAGATCAAACGCCCGAAACTTAATTCTTAAATGAGGAGGCTGCAATGGTGGCTCAAAGCGGACGAAATATGCTCGTCAAAATTAAAAATAGCGAAGGTAATTTCATCACCCTTGCTGGACTGCGCACAAAAACTTTTAAACTGAATGCCCGCACAGTTGATATCACCGATTCGGACTCTGCCATGGGCTGGAAAGAGCTGCTGCCTGGGGCAGGGGTGAAATCGGCAGAAATTAGCGGAGCAGGCATCTTTCGCAACACAGCGTCAGATGTTTTAGCACGGACAACATTCTTTGAACAAAGCGCGCAGGATTATCAATTCATCATCCCTGATTTTGGCGTGATTGAAGGCAAGTTTTTGCTCACCACATTATCTTATGCAGGCAGCTACCAAGGCGAGGCCAATTATGAGCTGACCCTCATGAGTGCGGGCGCGCCAAGCTTTAGCCCCGCCTAATGGATTTTCAGCGCGGCGATATTCATATCATCCTTTCTGGGCGCTCATATGCTTTGCGCCTGACCCTGGGCGCGCTTGCCGAAATTAGTTCTCGTCTTTCAGTGCGCGGCCCGCAGGAGCTCTCCCTTCGCCTGCGAAAGCTAAGCCCCGCTGATGGACGTGTGCTGCTGGCCTGCGTCATGCGCCCCTGCCTGTCCCCCCTTGTGGGCAGTGCGGCGATCGCAGAGCCAGCAGCTGATTTTTCACCACGCGATATCGCCCGTGCCTTACCCGCTATTTGTCAGCTCTTTGAAGAGGCTTTTGCCTGTGAGTGAACACACTGAAAATAAAGACTGGCCCTTTGAAGCGTGGTTGAAAATCGCCCTCATTCAGCTGGGCCTTTCCCCGCGAGATTTTTGGGCGATGTCTTTGGCCGATTGGTTCGCACTCACGCGAAGCAAAGACGGCCCGCGCCTGACCCAAACCGACCTTGATAAAATGGAACAAGATTATGAATTCTAGAGATAAAGCCGCAGAGGCCCTGCAAGGTTTTGCCGATGGGCCTGCGCTCGATGCGGCAGAAAATGTCGCCAAAGCCTTTGAGCTTGCGGGTGACCGTATTGCAAAGGCGCTAGGCAGCGCGGCGCAATCAGGCGAGCTGTCTTTTAGCTCGCTGGCTGAATCTGTCACGCGCGATCTGGCAAGCCTTGCAATCTCCGAGCTGATTACATCTCCGCTCCAGCAAGCCATTAGCGGGCTTGGGGATGCAATTATCGGCGGGGGGCAGTCATCCTCTGTGAATGTGAACATGAACCTCTCGGGCGTTGCTAATGCTGACAGCTTTACGCGCTCCCAAGGCCAGATTTCCGCCAGCCTTGCCCGCGCCGTGACCAGCGGTCAGCGCTTTACTTAAGGAGCCCATTCATGAGTTTTCACGATATTGATTTCCCGCTGAGCCTTGCCTTTGGGGCGAGCGGCGGGCCGCAGCGCCGCACCGAAATCACTGAGCTGGCGAGCGGCGCTGAGCACCGCAATGCCCCCCATTCCCATTCGCGCCGCCGTTATAATGCGGGCGTTGGGATTAAATCATTGGAAGATCTTACCAAGGTCATAGATTTTTTTGAAGCCCGCCGCGGCTCGCTTTATGGCTTTCGGTTTCGCGACCCCGTTGATCATCTGTCATGCGGGCCAAATGATACGCCTTCGCCGACTGACCAAAATATCGGCACGGGGGATGGCATAGAGACTCGCTTTGCCCTCGTAAAACATTACGGCGACGCGAAGGGCCGTTATGCGCGGTCCATTACCAAGCCCGTTATTAATTCTGTGCGAGCCGCGATTAATGGAGTCGAGCAAGAGGAAGATAGATTTACCGTCGATGCCGTGACTGGCGCACTTATCTTTAATGTTCCGCCGCCAGATGCTTCGAGTGTAACGGCGGGCTTTGTTTTTGACATTCCCGTGCGTTTTGATACGGATCAAATTGAGCTCACGCTGGAATCTTTCGGCGCTGGGCAAATGGCGAGCATCCCGCTTTTAGAGTTGCGCGCCCATGCGTAGCCTCTCCCCCGAACTTGAAAGCCATCTTGCAGGCGAGGCAACAACGCTTTGCTGGCTCTGGCGTATCAGCCTGAATGATGGCCGTGTTTTTGGTTTTACCGATCATGACTGTGATTTAGACTTTGAAGGTACTCGCTTTGAAGCAAGCTCTGGCATGAGCGCAACCGAGCGCGATCATCAGCTAGGCTTTGCTACAGATAATGGCGCGGTACGCGGTATTCTCGACAGTGTTAAAATAGCGCCCGCCGATATCGCGGCTGGGGCCTATGAGGACGCTGTGATTGATAGCTTTCGGGCTAATTGGACTGATCTGTCCCAATTCGTTCATATGGCAAGCGGGCGTCTGGGCAGCATTCGCGAGAGCGGCGCTGGCTTTGAGGCCGAATGGGTTGGCCATTCCGTTCTTCTCGAGCGCTCTGTGGGCCGCGTGTTTTCAAGCCTATGCGACGCCGAATTTGGCGATTCGCGATGCGGGTTAAATGCAGAAGATTTTCCGCATGGAACAGTTTGTCCGCGCACGCTTTCGGCTTGCCGCATGCAATTTAATAATGTGATTAATTATCGCGGCTTTCCTTATTTGCTGGGCGATGATGCGCTGCAAGCGGCTCCGCAATTAGGAGAGCGCCGTGATGGGAGCTCGCGATACCAATGAGCGCGCTTATTCCCCGCAACCGTATTCTCGCCATCGCCCGAGATTGGATTGATACGCCCTATCAGCACCAAGCCAGCCTTAAAGGGGCGGGCTGTGATTGCCTTGGGCTTATCCGCGGTATCTGGCGTGAAATTTATGGAACTGAGCCTTTATCTGTGCCCGCCTATACGCCCGATTGGGCCGAGCAAAAGGGGGACGAGACTTTGCTCCATGCCGCCCAAGAGTGCCTGACACCTATCTCCAGAGAGGCCGCCCAAGCCGGGGATGTCATGCTCTTTCGCATGAGTCCTGACGCGCCCTGTAAACATATTGCCATAATGAGCGCACCTGACCGCATCATCCATGCCTATTGGGGACGCGCCGTGGTCGAAAGCTATCTCGTGCCTTATTGGCGCCGCCGTCATGCTTTTTCTTTTTCTTTTCCAATAAGCGAGAATTAAATGTCTACTCTTGCCGTTTCAGCCCTGCAAATTGGGGGCAATGCTGCTGTCAAATTTGGCACAAGCGCCGCGCTGTCTTACGCCAATAGCACTATTGCTCGCGCCTTTGATAATCGCGTTTTTGAGGGCCCTCGCCTAAATAGCTTCCATCTTCAAACCTCACGGGACGGCGCGCCTATGTCGCGTATTTATGGCCGAGTACGACTTGCGGGTCAGGTCATTTGGGCCTCCCGCCTGAAAGAAATTACGTCTGAAGAACGTGTGCAAAGCGGGAAGGGCGGCGGGCCGACCCAGCGTAATTATAGCTATACTATTAGCTTTGCCATTGGGCTTTGCGAAGGCGAAATTCTTGGCGTTGACCGCCTATGGGCAAATGGGACCCCGCTTAACATTCCGGGGCTGACCCTTCGTGTTTATAAGGGCGATGAGAACCAGCTGCCCGATCCGATCATTAGCGCCATTGAAGGAGGGGATGTGCCCAGCTTTCGCGGTACGGCTTATATCGTTTTTGAAGATTTTCCCCTCGATGATTTTGGTGCGCGCCTGCCGCAAATTAATGCAGAGGTCATTCGTGTCTCGCCAAAAAAAAATGATGCCCCGCGTTTGGAGACTATGATAAAGGGGGTAAATCTATTGCCGGGTTCTGGTGAATTTGCTTATGCGACTGATATTGCTGAGGAGACGCCGACACCGATATCCTCACGCCCTATCAATATGAATAATCTCTCTGGCCTGCCCGATATAGAGCTTGCCCTTGACCAGCTTGAAACCCAGCTTCCCAATGTGAAAAATGTCTCCATTATTACCTCATGGTTTGGCTCGGATTTGCGCTGCGGGGCTTGCGAGATTAAGCCTGGCGTTGAAAATAAAGAACGCGTGACGCCAGAGGTAAGCTGGCAAGTTAGCGGGCTAAGGCGGGGTAATGCTTATCTGGTGAGCCGCGACGCGGAAGGCGAAATTTCGTATGGCGGTACGCCATCTGATAGCTCTATCATCCAAGCCATTCGCGCGCTCAAATCGCGAGGCTATAAGGTCACGCTTTACCCCTTTATCTTGATGGATATTCCTGCTGGCAATGATTTGCCTGACCCTTATGGCGGGGCGCGCCAAGCGGCCTTTCCGTGGCGCGGGCGCATCACCTGTTTTCCTTTATCCGCCGAAAACAGCGCGCAGGCTAGCGCGCAAGTCGATAGCTTTTTTGGCATGGCAAATCCGCTAGATTTTGGCGAGAGCGGCGGGCTACCCACTTACTCTGGGCCGAATGAATTTTCCTTTCGCCGTTTTATTTTACATTATGCGCAGCTCGCCAAGCTCGCAGGCGGCGTTGACCGCTTTGCCATTGGCTCTGAAATGGTAGGGCTCACAACATTGCGCGGGGAGAATGATAGCTATCCTACTGTGACGAAGCTTGCCGCGTTAGCCGCTGATGTGCGCGCGATTGTGGGGGCGAATACTGGTTTGACCTATGCGGCGGATTGGACTGAATATTTCGGTCATCAGCCCCAAGATGGAAGCGGGGATGTGAGCTTTCACCTTGATAAGCTTTGGGCCGATGGCGCCATCGACGCTATTGGCATTGATGCCTATTTTCCGCTGGCTGATTGGCGCGAAGGTGAAGCTCATTTAGACGCGCAAGATTATAAAGATAATTATGATTTGGAATATCTCTCCTCGCAAATGGAAGGCGGGGAAGGTTATGATTATTTCTACGCCTCGCACGCTGACCGCGATGGTCAAATCCGTACCCCCATTACGGATGGGGCTGCTGATAAACCCTGGGTCTACCGCTATAAAGATCTTCGCAATTGGTGGAGCCAGCCGCATTATAATCGCCGCGGCGGGCAAGAGCTGGCCGAGCCCACAGGCTGGACCCCGCAAAGTAAACCCATCTGGCTGATGGAAATTGGCTGCCCCGCGATAAATAAGGGCGCAAACCAGCCCAATGTTTTCTTTGATGCCAAATCTACGCAATCGCAATTTCCTTATTATTCCACGGCAGGGCGAGACGACCTTATTCAGCGCCGCTATCTTGAGGCTTTTATTGGCTATTGGCAGGAGGGAGCGGGGAATAATCCGCAATCAAATGTTTATAATGGGACGATGATTGATGCGGATATGATTAATGTCTGGGCCTGGGATGCGAGGCCCTTTCCTGATTTTCCGGCGCGAAGCACTGTCTGGTCTGACGGGGAGAATTGGCAGCGCGGTCATTGGCTCTCTGGGCGTATGGGTCTTGTCCCGCTAGCCGATGTAGTCGCCGATATTTGCGCGCAAAGCGGGCTTGGCCCAATTGACGGCTCAAAGCTGACGGGGCTGGTGCAAGGCTATCATTTGGACCGCCCTCTAACAGGGCGCGGCGCGCTCACCCCGCTGGCCAGTCTTTATGGTTTTAATATGATAGAGACGGCGCAAGGGCTCGGCTTTGTAAGCTTTGGCAGCGAGGTTAGATACGTACTCGATGCCAGTGACATTGTTGGAGACCTCTCAGAGGCGATAACGCTGTCCAAAGATGATTCTGAAAAACGCCTTAAAGATGTTCGCGTGCATTTTATCGATGCGGCCAATGATTATCAATTAGGCATGGCGAGCGTACGCGAGCGGGCGGCGCAAACGGTGCGTATTTTGGATATTAACGCTCCGATTGTAACGGACCAAAGCTTTGCGCGCTTTACCGCCGAGCGCTTGCTCACCCGCGCCCATGAGAGCGATAGTGTGCTAAGCTTAGAGCTCTCTGGCCGCCGTCTTGACATTGAAGTGGGCGACCTCATTACTTTGCCGAGCCGCCAAGGGCTTTGGCAGGTGGAAATGCTGGAAGGCCTCACCACGCAGCGCGTGCAGGCGCGGCGTAGTGGTGCTACCGCTGCTTTGCCGCTGGCGGGCACAACGCCAGACGTCACAACACAGCCGCTCTGGCAATCAAAGCCTGTGCTTTTTGCGGCCGATATTCCTGGTGATTATGAAGGCCCGATAGTTGGCGTTGGGCTTGATCCATTTTCAGTGGCCACCGTGAGCAGTAGCGAAGGCCAAACATTGCTCGATAGCCCCGCGCGGATCGGCGCAAGCTTAAGCAATTTTGAAACGGGACCTATCGGGCGATGGGATAGAGCCGCCTCGCTCGATATTTACCTGCCTGATACGGCTTTATCGTCAGTCTCAGAAGACGAAGTGCTGAGCGGGGCGAACCGTTTTGCGATTGAAACACAGACGGGCTGGGAGGTTTTCCAAGCGGCTGAGGCTGTACTTATGGCACCGGCTACCTATAAGCTTAAAATATTCTTGCGCGGCCTAGCGGGCTCAGATGCCGATATGATGGCGCAAGTCCCGGCGGGCGCGCGCGTGATTTTGCTGGGGGTCGGCTGGTCAGATATTGCTATGTCTGAGGATTTATTAGGCGCGCAAATCACGCTCAATGTTGAGGCCGCTGGCAGAGAGGGCGATGCGCTTGCTCATCCTTATAAAGCTGTGCATTTACGTCCACTCGCCCCTATTCACGTGAAGGCAAAAGCGTCTGGGGGGGGCTATAATCTTAGCTGGATAAGACGCACGCGTCTTGGCGGGGATAGCTGGCAAGGGATTGATGTTCCTTTGGGCGAGGAGCGTGAATTTTACCAAGTCCAGCTTTGGGCCGAGCAGGCGGTACAAGCCAGCTTTGAAACCTCTACGCCAGAGCTTTTTCTCGAAATAGAGGCGCTTGCGGGCATTGATGTACTCACGATCGCTCAAGGCTCTCGCCTCTATGGCTGGGGTGCGGCAGCGTCTCTTAAGTTGTAAAGTGCTTTTCCCCCTTGTCCTGCAGCATTTCCCTCCTAAATAGGGGGCATGGCAAAAGACCCATATAAACTTTTAGGCATCCCTAAGAGCGCGAAAGAAGCGGATATTCGCAAAGCGTACCGCGCTTTGGCGAAAAAATATCACCCCGATGTGAATAAGGATAACCCTAAAGCTGCGGAGCGCTTTAAGGAAATCTCTGCTGCTTATACTCTGCTGACCGATAAAGACATGAAGTCCCGTTATGATAGCGGGCAGGTCGATGGCTCGGGCCAACAGAAAAGTCCCTTTGCAGGGGGTCAAAGCCCTTTTGGCGGCCAGGACCCTTTCACCACAGGGTTTGGCGGCATGGGCGGTATGAGTGGGCGCGGGCGGCAGGCGCAGATGGGCGGCCAAGATGATATGGCGAACCTGTTCTCATCTCTCTTTGGGATGGATATTGGCGGTCATCAAGCTGGCTTTGCTCAGCGCCGCCAACCCGCCCAAAAGGGCGCTGATATCCGCTATAAGATGAGCTTACCTTTTTTGGAGGCTTTAAAGGGCGGGTCTAAAAAGCTGACCAATGGGCTGAGCATAAAAATCCCCGCAGGCGTTACCGATGGCCAAGTTTTGCGTATGGTCGGCAAAGGCAAAGAGGGTATAAATGGCGGCCCTAAGGGTGATGCCAAGGTCGAAATTTCCGTAAAATCTCATAAATACTTTTCCCGCGATGGCGATAAGCTTTACCTAACCCTCCCCATTTCGCTTCAAGAGGCTGTCTTGGGTGCAAAAGTAGAAATTCCACTGCCGATGGGAAATGTGACACTAAAAGTGCCCGCAAAAAGTAATACGGGAACAAAAATGCGCTTAAAAGGCAAGGGTCTTAAAGGCGGTGATTTGCTTGTAACACTACAAATCGTGCTGTCGGACACTGATGCTGAAGCATTGCAGGGTTGGGCTAAAAATGAGGCAAAAAATAGGGCATTTAGCCCG
>CALKIX010000079.1 GCA_937995665.1 uncultured Hellea sp.
GAGTTTTGAGACTATATTTCACCGCGCCGCAAACCGCCATGGCGGGGAAGATCTATCCTATGTCAGCCGCGTTTTAGCCCATTCTATTGATGCAGGCTAAGCGGTTCCCGTACTGCCAAAGCCGCCCGCGCCGCGAGCTGTATCCGAGAGCTCGATCACGCGCGCAAATTCGGGCTGCGTAATGGGCGCAATGACCATTTGCGCGATGCGCTCACCGCGATTGATGGTGAACGCCTCTTGGCCGTGATTTATCAGCAGTACTTTCACTTCGCCGCGATAATCCGCGTCGATTGTGCCGGGCGTATTTAGGCACGTCACGCCGTGCTTATAGGCCAGACCTGAGCGCGGGCGAATTTGCGCCTCATAGCCAGCGGGCAGGGCCATAGCAAGGCCTGTGGGGACAAGGGCACGCGCGCCGGGGGCGAGCACCATGGGCGTATCTGCGGGCACAGCCGCGCGAAGGTCGGCCCCTGCGGCTAATACGGTTTCATATTTTGGAAGTTCCAAATCACCAAAGTGATCAAGGGGTTTAAGGTCAACTGTCAAAGCCATGATACCTGCCTATTCTAAATCTAGGACTTCTTCTTTGATAGATTCGACGGAAATGTCATCAGTCGATAAAAATATCTCTGTGGACGTTTCATCCGCGATGGAAATGGAAAGGTTTTCCTCTTCAACGACTTCAAAAGTTTCACTGATGATATTGTCCTCGATGACGTTTTCGGAGGTCTCCTCAACTGGCTCATCAATCGGCTCGGGCGCGTGTTCTTTGGCTTTCATCGCCGCTTCTTTTTCAGCAAGGTCGTGGGGCTGAAAATTATAAATCTCAATGCGGTCTTCAAGTTCGGCTTGAACAATGGGATCAAGATCTGGGCCTTTATAGCTATGCCGAAATTCTCCATCTTTGAAAAATATCGTTGTGAGCCCTGTTTCTGTGCTGTCAAAATACTGCGAAATCATAAAGGGAATACCCGTCGCTGCGATGGGAAAATCACGCAAGGAAGGCACAAGGCTTTGGCGCTCACACATCACGGCGCGAATAGGCAATCCGTCAATTTCACGCAAAACTTCGCTTCCCTCATCATCGCTATAGACCGAGGCTAAGAAATCCCCCGCAGGGCGAAAGCTGGCCACTTCGGCCGCGCCCTCAAGACCTTCTTGTTCAATGCGTTCCATCAGCACAACTTCGCAATTAGCAATATTATCGGCCAGCGCTGGGGCGCTCGATAGGGCAAGGAAAGAGGCCGCGAGGATAAATCTCATTTAAAGTGCTCCGCAATTTTGGCTGCCAGACGCCGTGCCGCCGCTTCTTTGGTAAGCTTAGGCCAAGTGTCTGCGCCATCATCAGCTACGATAATCATACTATTATGATCACCGCCCATGACGTCTCCTGATACATCATTGGCCACGATCCAGTCACATCCTTTTCGCAGTCTCTTTGCAGTGGCGTGCTGAATCACATCATTTGTTTCCGCCGCAAACCCCACCACCAGATCAGGCCGGTTTTTTGCCGCGCAGAGTGTTTTGAGAATATCGGGATTTTCTTCAAGCTTTAGCGGCGGAATGCGCGTCCCGTCTTTTTTTATTTTTTTGGCTCCAGCCTCAGCAGGGCGCCAGTCGGCCACCGCGGCAACAGCAACAAAGATATCAGAGGGCAGGGCGGCTTCACAGGCTTTCAGCATCTCGCGCGCTGTCTCGACCTTCACCAGATTGACCCGCTCGGGCGCGCGCAAGGCAACGGGGCCGCTGACAAGGGTGACATCAGCGCCCAGCGCCGCGAGGGCCCCAGCTACGGCATAGCCTTGCTTGCCAGAGCTGTGATTGGACAGGTAGCGCACAGGATCAATCGGCTCGCGGGTCGGGCCGGCTGTAACCAGCGCGCGTTTGCCTATAAGTGGTTTGGGGCCTTTAAGCCCGTCCAAAGTGGTCACGCCTGAAAGGGCGGCCTCAATGGCATCGGCGATTTCTTCGGGCTCGCTCATGCGGCCCTCACCAAATTCACCGCAAGCCATGGCCCCAGCATCAGGGCCAATGAAAAGCGCGCCATCTTGCCGTAGCGTTTTCACATTACGTTGCGTGGCAGCTGATTCCCACATACGTACATTCATCGCGGGTGCATAGAGCACGCGTTTATCAGTCGCCATCAAGGTTGTGGTGGCTAAATCATTGGCTATGCCGTGCGCGGCTTTGGCGAGCAAGTCAGCTGTGGCGGGGGCAACGACAATAAGGTCAGCGGCGCGCGAGAGCTCAATATGGCCCATCTCGGCTTCATCCGTTAAGTCCCAAAGGTCTGAATAAACCTTATCGCCGGAAAGAGCGCCTGCGGAGAGGGGGGTAACAAATTCTGATCCGCCGCGCGTGAGGATAACTCGTGTGGATATTCCACGTTTTGCTAGCACACGAATAAGGAAGAGAGATTTATAGGCGGCGATCCCGCCGCCTATAATAAGAAGTACGCGTTTTGTCATGCTGCCCTTATAAAGGGGAGCTTACGCGTTTGCCAAAGGATAAATACGGCAATTCTGTTTTAGTTTTTCGCTTAGAAGCGAACGTAATAACTGGCTGAGATAGACTCTGCTGTGTGTATGCTGTCATTTTCATAACGCGTGAAGTCAAGTCTTAGGCCATTATTTGGAGCCAAGGCATATTCAGCGCCAATGCCGTAAGCAAAACCATCAAGGTCAGTTTTAGCTGACGTTTCGACGCCTAAATTATCAGTCGCTGTAACGTCAATAGAACGGAAATCATAACCGCCGCGCCCATGAACAGAAAGTCTATTGTTAATTGGCAAGCGGGCAATCGCAAAAGCCGCCGCATTATAGTCATAACCTAGGTCTAAATATTCAGGGGTTGCGCCAGTCGTGACAAGGTCCTTATCATCAACAAGCCCATAAGAGCCTTCTACTTCGGCGCCGATAATTCCGCCAGTGTGATAGCCAAGACGGCCTTCAATACCAAGGCTATCGACAGATGTATCATGCAAAACGCCGCCTAGAGTTCCGTATAAGTAGCCTGGGTTACGGCGCTGAGCTCTGGGATAAGAATAGGCAACTGGAGCCGCATACGCAGCAGAGCTATCAAGAATTTGGCTGTTATATGGAATTGAACCGCGAAGTGCAGGCACATTGTGAACGATTTGGTCAGTCAAATCATAGCTTGGCGTGCTAGCATAAGGATTCATAGTCTGTTGAGCTGTATATGGCGCGTAAGCGTTTGCCTGACTTACACTGTAGCTTGACGCACTCTGACAAGCTGATCGTTGACAGCTAGAATTATAATCTTGGCTAACACCACCATAAGTTGGCGCTTGAAATAGTGAACATCCTGACATCAGAACGGCTGGTAAAATATATGCTAGTTTACGCATTTTAGATCCCTCATCTGTGAGGGCGCTACGTTGCTCCCTCCCTTTATTGAAGGGGTGTGA
>CALKIX010000080.1 GCA_937995665.1 uncultured Hellea sp.
AAATAGTCATGTATCAGTGCCCCGATGCAAGACTATCCCTAGCAGGTTATAATTAGGTAAAGCGCTTTTTCTAAGCAGCGTTGTTTAAAGCCTAAACTTTCGTGAAAATCACGCTTCCATTAGTGCCGCCAAATCCAAAACTATTAGACATAATTGACTTGAGCGGTGCCTCGACCATTTGCTGGGCGATGTTGATTTTTGGCAATTCAGGGTCAAGCTCGGTAATATTGATGCTTGGCGCGACAAAGCCGCGATCCATCATAATTAAGCTATAGATTGATTCCTGTACGCCCGCCGCGCCAAGGCTATGGCCTGTCATGCATTTCGTCGCAGAGACATAGGGGCCATCTTCACCAAAGAGGCGGTGGATAGACCCTGTTTCGGCGACATCGCCCACGGGCGTGGAAGTGGCGTGTGGATTGATATAGTCGATATTTGTAACGCCGCGCGTAGCTGCATCCTCGAGCGCCATACGCATGGCGCGCTCTCCGCCTTCGCCAGACGGGGCGACCATGTCGTATCCATCGGAGGTCGCGCCATAACCAGTGATCTCGGCGTAGATTTTTGCGCCGCGTTTTTTCGCGCTCTCATAGTCTTCGAGCACAACCATGCCAGCCCCGCCCGCAATGACGAAACCATCGCGGGTTGCGTCAAAGGCACGGGAAGCCGTTTCGGGTGTGTCATTATATTTACTGCTCATCGCGCCCATGGCGTCAAAGAGAGAGGACATCGCCCATTCGACCTCTTCGCCGCCGCCTGCAAACATAATGTCCTGTTTGCCCCATTGAATTTGCTCGCAGGCTGCGCCGATACAATGCAGCGAGGTCGTGCAAGCCGAGGTAATGGAATAGTTAACGCCGCGAATTTTAAAATGCGTGGCGAGCGTGGCTGAAACCGTTGAAGACATGGCTTTGGGCACAGCAAAAGGCCCAATACGCTTGGGTGAGTTGTTTTTGCGCGTAATATCTGCCGCGCGGACAATTTCCACAGCGCTTGGCCCGCCAGAGCCTGCAATAATACCTGTGCGGTTATTAGAGATTTGCTCCTCAGATAGGCCCGCATCTTCAATGGCTTGCTGCATAGACACAGCAGACCAGCCCGCCGCATCTGACATAAAGCGGAAAGAGCGCTTTGGCACATGATCTTTGGCGACAAGTGTCGGCCGGCCTGAGATTTGGGAGCGAAAGCCGAGCTCTGCCATTTTATCATCTTTTTTGATGCCTGCATGGCCTGACTTCAGGCTCTGGGCAACTTCGTCCTGATTATTGCCGATACAGGAAACAATTCCGATTCCGGTGATAACAACACGGCGCATTAGGCAACTCCCTCATTTGATGTTTCAGGTATGAATAGTCCGACCTTGAGGTCAGTCGCTTTGTAAATTAATTCATCATCAGCATACATGCGGCCATCGGCAATGCCAAGGACAAGACGCCGGCGAATAACACGCTTGAGTTCGATTTCGTAACGTACTTTTTTGATATCTGGCGTCACTTGGCCTGTAAATTTCACTTCGCCAACGCCAAGTGCGCGGCCGCGGCCAGGTGAACCAGACCAGCCGAGCCAAAATCCGACAAGCTGCCACATGGCATCTAGTCCTAAGCATCCTGGCATAACGGGGTCGCCTTTAAAGTGGCACTCAAAAAACCAGAGATCCGGCTTAACATCAAGTTCTGCAATAAGCTGACCTTTACCGTGTTCACCGCCGTCATCGTCCATATGGGTGATGCGGTCGAGCATTAGCATGGGAGGCAAAGGGAGCTTAGCATTTCCCGGTCCGAAAAGGCTTTTCTCGCCGCTTATAATCAGATCATCATAGTCGTAAGAGGATTGTATTTTCTTCATGCGTAAAAGGCTCACTACTTAGGTCTAAATCGTGGCATATCAATAGAGATTAGCGGCGTAAACTCAAGCTATAACTGTTAGGCTTTTTATGGCCACTTTACCACAGGAGGCATAGAGCTGAGAATGGTTTTAATATTGCCGCCTGTTTTCAGGCCAAATGTCGTCCCGCGGTCCCATAATAAGTTAAATTCCACATATCGGCCGCGCGTAATAAGCTGTTCTTCGCGGTCCGCTTCGCTCCAGCGCTCGATCATGCGCCTGCGCACAATATCGGCATAGGTAGTTTTAAAATGCCGCCCAACATCTTGGGTCATGGCAAAATCCGCGTCCCAGTCCCCGCTCTTAAAGCGGTCATAGAAAATTCCGCCAATGCCGCGCGGCTCATCCCTATGGTGCAGGTGGAAATATTCATCACACCACGCTTTAAAGCGCGGATAATCAGCAACCTCATGGCCGTCGCAGGCCGCCTTCATACCGGCATGGAAGGCGAGGGCGTCGGGCGCGCTTTGCACGCGGTCTTTGGCTTGGGTGGGGGTGAGGTCCGCCCCGCCGCCAAACCAGTCCTGAGTCGTGCATATATAACGTGTATTCATATGCACGGCAGGAATGTGCGGATTGCGCATATGCGCGATTAAAGAGATACCCGCCGCCCAAAAGCGCGGATCTTCTTTTGCGCCGGGCACTTTTTCGCGCATCTCGCCTTCAAACTCGCCTTTGACCACCGATATATGAACGCCGCATTTCTCAAACAGACGCCCGCGCAGCATGCCGCCTGTGCCCCCGCCCCCATTTTCAACTTTGCGCTGCCAGTCCTCAAAGACAAAGTGGCCAGCCTCTCCCGGATATAAATCGCTCGGGGCTTCTCGCTCGAGCCGCTCAAATTCCGCGCATATCTCATCACGCAGGGTTTTAAACCAGCGGGCGGCTTTTTTTTGCTTTTCTTCAAACATAGGCAAGCTTTAGGGCAATCCATCTGTCTGCCGCAAGGCTTCATAGCTCGCTATGGCCACAGAAGTTGCCAGATTAAAGCTGCGCGCGCCTTTTGCGATAGGAATAATGATACGGGCATCGGCCGCGGCGTGCACTTCGGGCGGGGCGCCTGCGCTCTCGCGGCCAAACAGCAAGCGGTCATTGGCTCGAAATTCGAAGTCAGTCAGGGGCGTTGCGCCTTGGGTGGTCAGCAGCACAAGACGGCCTTCGCTTTGCTGGGCGATAAAAGCCTCCCAGCTGGCATGACGGGTGAGGCGCTCGGGGCTGCCATAATCCATGGCCGCGCGGCGCAATGTCTTGGCGGTTAGGGGAAAACCGCAGGGCTCGATAACTTCTAGCGGCACCCCGTAACAGGCGGCCGAGCGCATCACTGCGCCTAGATTGCCGGCCATATCAGGCTGATAAAGTATAATCTTCATAAATTGACCTAGCTAACGCCGCGCATTAGGGGCTGTTTAACCTGTTATAGCTGATTGTCACATTGCGGCGTTCTGACGCGAATAATGGGTGGATATTTGCCCCGCATATATATAGAACGCGGACTGAAGATAAGACTCAATATAAGGAGAGGGCGGATTATGTCCGAAACTCTGCAAAAAGATAAAGATACAATTGATGAAGGCAAACGTGACTTCATCTATATCGCCACGGGCGCAGTTGCCGCGGCAGGTGCAGCTTCGCTCGCTTGGCCGCTCGTCGCGCAAATGGGCAAGGCGGCTGATACGCTCGCAGCCGGGTCCGTTGAAATTAACGTCGGCAATATGATTGAAGGCCAGCAGGTCAAAGTTTTATGGCGCGGCGTTCCCGTCTTTGTACGCTACCGGACCAAGGCCGAAATTGCTGAGGCTGAAAATACGGATATTGCAAACTGTCCTGACCCGCAAACAGATGCAGAGCGTCTTCGCCCTGACAATAATGGCAATCTTCGCCCCGAATTTTTGGTGATGGTCGGCGTCTGTACGCATTTTGGCTGTATCCCAGTTGGCGAAGCAGGCGACTTTGATGGCTGGTATTGCCCATGCCATGGCTCGCATTACGACACATCAGGCCGTATTCGCAAAGGCCCAGCGCCCAAGAACATGACGGTTCCTGAGTATAAATATATTTCCGATACAGTAATTAAGGTGGGCTAAAATGAGCGGACACCCTTCAACATATGAGCCTAAATACGCCGCCACCAAGTGGATAGATCAGCGCTTGCCGATTATTCGTATGGGCGCAGATTTTATGACGTTCCCGTCCCCGCGTAACCTAAACTATTGGTACACATTTGGCGGCATCTTGATGATGTGCCTTATCTCGCAAATCATCACAGGTATCATCCTTGCGATGCATTATGTGCCGCACGTTGATTTGGCGTTTGATTCTGTGCAGCGTATTCGCCGCGACGTTCCTTTTGGCTGGCTCTTACAACCAATGCATGCCGTGGGCGCCTCGATGTTCTTCTTGGCCGTTTATGTGCATATGTTCCGCGGCCTTTATTACGGCTCTTATAAGGCCCCGCGCGAAATCTTATGGATTGTGGGCTGCCTTATTTATCTGATTATGATGGCCACTGGCTTTTTGGGCTACACACTTCCTTGGGGACAAATGTCTTTCTGGGGCGCGACCGTGATTACCGGCTTCTTTGGCGCCGTTCCTGTGGTGGGTGAAAGCCTGCAGCAATGGCTCCTTGGCGGATATTCCGTTGATAATGCTACGCTCAACCGCTTCTTTGCGCTGCATTACCTCCTGCCTTTCGTGATTGCAGGTCTTGTCGGTATCCATGTTTGGGCTGTGCATCATGTGGGCCAGAACAACCCTATCGGGATTAGCACGAAAACGAAGTCTGATACGCTCAGCTTCCACCCTTACTATACGGTGAAAGATGGCTTTGCGATGGTCATCTTCTTCCTTATCTTTGCGTTCTTTGTCTTTTATCAGCCAGATGCGCTGGGCCATGCCGATAACTATATCCAAGCTGACCCGCTAAAGACACCGCCCCATATTGTGCCTGAATGGTACTTCTTGCCTTTCTATGCGATCTTGCGCGCTGTCCCAGACAAACTCATGGGTATCTTGCTTATGCTTGGCGCGATTGTTGTGCTCTTTGTCCTGCCTTGGCTGGATACATCAAAAGTACGCTCAAACCGCTTCCGCCCTGTGGCCCGTAAATTCTTTTGGATCTTCGTTTTCTTCTGCTTCATCCTTGGATGGTGCGGTGCGGAAACACCAGACGATATGGTGTTCTCTGTTGGGAGTAAGATGGTTGACGGCGCCGAAGTGCCAGTGGGCCTAAACTTCACATGGCTCTCACGGATTGCGACGGCTTATTACTTCGCTTACTTCCTGATTATCTTGCCCGTGCTAGGTATGGTTGAAAAGCCGCTCGAGCGTCCGGAATCTATTACCAAAGCGGTCTTGGGCGATAGCGCTCACGCAGCCCCAGCGGAATAGGAGCGAGCAATGACTTTTTTCAAGGCAGCTAAAATGAAAAAGACACTCTTTGTCGGCGCAGCCGTAATGGCGGCCGCAGCCTCTGGTCTGGCCTATGCAGCTGGCGGCGGCGGGACTGGCAATTATAAGATGGAGCACGTTCATTGGCACTTTAAAGGTGCTATGGGCACATATGATAAAGCCGCCGCACAGCGCGGCTACCAAGTTTACCGCGAAGTTTGCGCGTCTTGCCATGCGCTAGAGCATTTATCTTTCCGTCACTTAGGCGATAAAGGCGCGCCTTTTTACAACCCAGATTTTCCGAACCCGAATGACAATATTATTGTTAAAAACTTCGCAGCGGATTGGCAGATAGAAGATATCGACAGCGATACGGGCGATATTATTGAGCGCCCAGGTGTTCCTGCCGATGATTTTCCAGATATTTACCCCAATGCTGCTGCGGCAGCTGGGAGCAATGGCGGGGCCATACCGCCTGACCTTTCTGTGATTGTGGCGGCGCGCGGGGGCGGGGCTGATTATCTCTATAATCTGCTTATGGCCTATGATACGCCTAAGCCTGATTATGTCGAATTAACTCCTGGCTTGCATTATAACCCTGTCTTTGAGGGGCATAAAATTGCTATGGCAAATCCGCTCTCTGATGACCTTGTCGAATATGCGGATGGGACGCCTGCGACCACTAAGCAAATGGCGCTTGATGTCACAGAGTTTCTTGCATGGTCAGCTGATCCAAAGCTTGAGCAGCGCAAAGGCGCAGGACTGATGACGATGGTCTATCTCTCGCTCCTCGCCCTTATGCTTTGGCTCTCTTACAAACGCGTCTGGCGTGATGTAGAGCATTAGGCGAGCAGACATAAATTTTAAAAACCGCTCGTTCAAAACGGGCGGTTTTTTTTTAGCTATAAGGAAAGCGCATGTCAGATTGGATTTTAGGCATCATTGGCGGCTCAGGGCTTTACGAGATTGAAGGCCTTGAAAACCCGCAGTGGATTTCAATTGATACGCCGTGGGGCGCGCCATCTGATGATATTCTTTTTGCAGAACTAGAAGGTATCAAGCTGCGCTTTCTGCCCCGCCATGGCCGCGGTCATGCGCTCTCGCCCAGTGATGTCAATTACCGCGCCAATATTGACGCTATGAAGCGCGCGGGCTGTACCGATATTCTCTCGCTCTCCGCCGTAGGTTCGCTAAAAGCCGATTACCCGCCCGGAGATTTCGTCATTGTCGATCAGTTTATCGACCGTACTATTAAGCGCGAGAAGAGCTTTTTTGGCAAGGGCATGGTCGCCCATGTCTCTGTCGCTGACCCTGTTTGCGCGCGTCTGGCGGGCTTTGCGGCCAAAGCGGCCAAAGCGGCGGGCGCTACGGTGCATCAAGGCGGAACATACCTTGCTATGGAGGGCCCGCAATTTTCGACCAAAGCCGAGAGCCATATGTATCGCAGCTGGGGCTGTGATGTTATCGGCATGACGAATATGCCTGAAGCTAAGCTCGCTCGCGAAGCAGAGCTGCCTTATGCGACCGTGGCTATGGTCACGGATTTTGACTGCTGGCATGAGGGGCACGGCAATGTCGATGTGGCAGCAGTTATTGCTGTGCTGACGGAGAACGCCAAAAAAGGCTCAGGCACAGTGCGCGAAATGGCAAAGCTTTTAAAAGCGCAAGGCGCGCGTGAAAATGGGCCTCAGGGCATTGAGACAAATCTAGATGTGGCTTTAATTACGGCGCCAGATAAGCGCGATCCAAAACGGCTGGCGATGCTCGATGCGGTTGCAGGGCGCGTGCTCAAGCCTAGCTAATGCAGCGGTTGAGCGCCCCAGATTTTATAGCGCTGCACCCAGCCCTTTAGGCCGCTTTCCGCTTCAATTCTACACCATTGGTTCTCGTTACATTCCATCAAGCCCATAAGCGCCCCGCGCATGGCTTTTGCGCTCACGCGGGCACTGGATTTGGGTTTGCTATAGAGCGGGGCATCATCAAGTAATATGACATTGCGCTTGCCTGAGAGGGCAGGCTTATGCACCCAGCTTTCATCACCGTGAATATCGCGCACCTTGCGCCACATATCCGTCTCCGCCACGACAATAAGCGGCAGTCCTTTACGTTTATATTGCCAAGCGATGGAATGTTTTAGGGACGGGCCGATTCGGCCATTGACCAATCCCACCTTTAAAGACACATATCGCGGCACCTGAAAGCCAGAGGGGGTTTTGGAGGCAGAGACGCGGTATAGATTTTTAACGGGCGGGACGTCTTTCACAACACGCCGGACAGGCTCATTGGCATGACTGACAGCGCTAACAGTAAGCGTAAGCGCAGCGCATAGTGATATTTTGATCAATCTCATCCATATGTGTCATGGCGAAAAGGCCTAAACCAATCGTAAATATTCAGCTATTTAAGGCCCTTAAGGCTTGATTAAACGGCATAAAAAGCGTGTATTATGGCAATGACGAGCTCAAAATCTCATAACCTTCGAGTCATAACGACGGCGCGGCTACCCGCTTCGATTGAAGCGCGCCTTACTGACCTGTTTAATGCTGTTATTTGGTCATCTGATAGGCCGATGAGTCAGAACGAACTTAAGGACGCTGCGTCTAATTGTGATGTGCTGGTTCCTACCGTTACCGATGATATTAATGAGTCCGTCATTGCCGCTGGCAAAGACTTAAAATTAATTGCGAATTTTGGCGCGGGCACAAACCATATCGATGTCGCCGCCGCGCATGGACGCGGTATTATGGTAACCAATACGCCGGGCGTGCTGACAGAGGATACGGCAGACCTGACCCTTGCCCTTATTCTGGCCACGCCGCGACGCCTTGTCGAAGGCGATCGCCGCACGCGCGCAGGGGATTTTAAAGGCTGGACGCCGACCTTTATGCTTGGCCACCGTGTTCGCGGTAAAAAGCTTGGCATTATCGGCATGGGACGCATTGGTCAGGCCGTTGCGCGCCGCGCTGCGGCTTTTGGGCTGGATGTACATTACCATAATCGCCGCCGTGCGCCCGAAGCTATTGAAGAAGAGCTAAATGCTACTTTTTGGCCAGAGCTTGATGCCATGCTGCCGTCGATTGATATTTTGTCAATTAACTGCCCCTATACGCCTTCCACCCATCATTTGTTAAATGAGCAACGCCTCGCGATGATGTCGCCCGAGAGTTACGTTATTAATACATCGCGCGGGACTGTTATCGATGAAGCGGCGCTTGCCGCGGCGCTTTCCAAGGGTCAACTCGCGGGGGCGGGACTGGACGTTTATGAAGACGAGCCGCGCGTTCATCCAAACTTACTAGAGCTTCAAAATGTTATCCTCGCGCCCCATATAGGGTCCGCAACATTTGAAAGCCGCCATGAGATGGGCGAAAAAGTTCTTATTAATATCCGAGCGATGATTGATGGCCATGCCTATCCCGACCGCGTTTTGCCCCCGGGGGCGAGCTTTTCTCAATATAGCGCCTAAATATTGGTAAAATTGTCGTTTCTATACGGCACATTTGAGAAAATAGATTCAGTTTCGAATATCCGTATTTGAAATCTACCTTTAATGGTGTT
>CALKIX010000081.1 GCA_937995665.1 uncultured Hellea sp.
AGCAACCTACACATTGCAAGACTCTACGGCTCCGGCTGGCGATACTGGCTATGACCTCTCAATGGGTGCCGGCACAATCTCTGCCGACGTGACTTATACAGTCTACACACCATAAGCTTACGGTACTTCCGTTAAACAGATGGCCTCTTGGAGATATCCAAGGGGCCGTTTTGTTTTACACGACGAGTCATTTGACCCAGTGGGTCAAATAGTCGGAGTGCCGCCAAGACTTTGATTTATCAAAGACGTACCGGTTAGCCGCTTTATTAAAATCTGGAATACAGTTGGTACGGGTGAGAAGACTCGAACTTCCACATCTCTCGATACCAGAACCTAAATCTGGCGCGTCTACCAATTCCGCCACACCCGCATCGAAGTTTGGCCCGTATAGAGTAGTCTTTCTAAAAAAACCACACCCATTTTCAGCTTTTTTACGCCCGCGGCCTATAGGCCTTAATCTTGCCTTAGCTCTTTGCAAGTAGGGAGAGCCTATGAAGGGTAAACTTGCATTTTTAGACCGCTGGTATGAAGACGTTAAGGCTTTGGCACGCCGACGCTCGGCCCATTATTGGCTGTCCTTTATCAGCTTTATTGAGAGCTCTATTTTCCCAATTCCCGTTGATTTGATGATCATCCCTATGGTGCAGGCCGATCATAAGAAGTGGTGGAAAATCGCGCTCAACGCCTCTGTTTTTTCAGTCCTCGGCGGGATTGCAGGATATTTCCTCGGCCTATTTTTCTTTGAGACACTTGCCGTGCCGGTCTTAGAAAAGCTCGGAAAGGCCGAATATATGGCCGAGTTCTCTGATAAGATTGAAGAGCATGGCGGCGTAGCCGTCTTTGCGGCGGGACTTACCCCCTTCCCTTATAAGGTGATTACGATTATGTCCGGCGCGCTGAAAATCAATTTCGCAATTTTTGTGACCGCCAGCGTTATCGCGCGGAGCCTGCGCTTCTTTGCAGTGGCCGGCATTGTGCGCGCCTTTGGCCCGCAAGCCGAAAAGATTATGAAAGAACATTTCGCGGCCTTTACCATTGTGGTGACCGCCCTGCTTATCGGGCTATATTTGCTCTATAAAAACCTAAGCGGGCATTAGCGGCACAACCCGCTTAAAGCCAAAATTTGCAAAGGTCTTTTGGCGCTCGGGCGAGACGGCGGGGGCAAGTAAAAGCGCTGTATCTGGGCCGTAATTTTTCCCCTTTAGCGTAGTTAGACGGCTCACCACATCTTCGGCGCGCTTAGCAATGGCCTCACCGCTATCAATCCATTGAACCGATTGCGTCACGCTGGCTTTTAATTCATCGCGCAAAAGCGGAAAATGGGTGCAGGCGAGCACTACCGCGTCAATATCCGCGCCGCGCCGTCCGGAGAATAGCGGGGCGAGCTCAGCTTTAACCGCTTTCATATCCACGGGGCGGCCTTCTAATTTGGCCTCCGCCATATCCACCAGATTAACAGAGCCTTGTAGCAGGACATGGCAGTCACTGGCAAAGTCCTCAATCAAGCCGTCAACATATTGGCGCTGCACGGTGCCGGGTGTCCCGAGCACCGCAATGGTCTTTGTTTTACTGATGGCGGCTGCGGGTTTAATGGCAGGCACGACGCCGATCACGGGAATATCGAGCAGAGCGCGGATTTCACTGAGCGCCGTGGTTGAGGCCGTATTGCATGCAATCACAGCAATATCGGCGCGAACCGCTTCTGATAGCTCCCAGAGCAGGCGCGGCAGGCGCGCTTTAAGCTGGGCTTCGCTTTTATTGCCATAAGGGCGAAAAGCGTCATCAGCCGCATATGTCATGGCCAAATCTGGCAAGCGCGAGCGGATTTCCGCGGCAACGGAGAGCCCGCCTACACCCGAATCAAATATCAAAGCCTGTGCCATTAAATCAAAAACTCCATAGACCCTGTTCGCAATTTGGCATTACTAAGCTCTTAATAGCCGATAAATTGAGTTTATTTTTAGGCCGCCCCGCGTCATAGCTATGGCAATGGAAAAATATCAAAAATGGACATTGGTTCTTATTGCCGCGCTCTTGATCTTTCGCGTGGCAGCGCTCTTTATATCGCCCCTCGGCCTGCACGGAGACGAGGCGCAATATTGGGCCTGGTCTAAAGATTTAGATTGGGGCTATTTCACAAAGCCCCCGCTCATTGCTTGGGTGATTTGGAGCACGACGTCTCTTTTCGGCGATGCTGAGTGGGCGGTACGGCTCTCCTCGCCTGTGCTGCATAGCCTGATCGCTTTTGTGATTTTTCGCACCGCGCGCGATGCCTTTAACGCGCGCACGGGGTTCTGGGCCGCGGCGGTTTATTTGCTTATGCCCGCGCTCTGGCTCTCTTCCAGTATTGTGAGTACGGATGTTTCGCTTTTGCTCTGCTGGGCTTTGGCGATGAATGCTTGGCTGCATTTACGCGAGAGAGCGAGCTGGCCGCGCGCCCTCCAGCTTGGCGCAGCGATTGGAATGGGCCTATTGGCCAAATATGCCATGCTGTTTTTCATCCCCGCCCTTATCGCGGCCATCATCTTTGATCCTGCCACGCGCAAAGGGCTGACCAATATTAAAGGCGCCGCAGCGGGGCTGCTCGCGCTTTTGATTTTCACGCCCAACATCTTATGGAACGCCGCTCATGATTTTGCGACCGTTTCCCATACGGCAGATAATGCCAATCTGGGCCATAGCTTTCCGTTTCACCCTGCTGAGCTGCTCTCATTTTTGGGCGATCAATTTGGCGTCTTTGGGCCGATAACTTTTGGGGTTTATATTTTAGCGCTTATCGCTGCGCTTAAAGGTCGGCTGAGCGGGCCCGCAAAATGGATTGCTTTTTTTGGCCTTAGCCCGCTTTTAATTATTTCGCTCGAAGCCCTGCTCTCGCGCGCCAATGCCAATTGGGCGGTTACTAGCTATATTGCAGGCTCAATCCTAACAGCGCATTTTGGCCTGACTTACGGCCCGCGCGCGATAAAGTGGCTGCGCGGCGGGATATGGGCACAGACCATGATTTGTCTTGTGCTGGGCATCGCCCTGCTCAGCCCTACCCTGACCAATAGCTTAGGGCTCGCCAATGCGGTTAAACGCCTGCGCGCTTGGCCTGAAACAACGGCCCTTATTCGGACAGCTTTTGAAAAGGGCCATGAAGGACGTGCCTTTGAAACCGTGAGCGTGGATCAGCGTATTCTCTTTTATGATATCAATTATTATATGCGCGGCGCGCCGCTTCCGCTCACCATATTGATGCCGGACGGCGTGGCCAAACATCACGCCCATCTCACCTCTGCCTTGCAGGCTAAGGACGGGCCTGTCTTGGTTGTCAATTATTATAAAAACAACCAAGAAGCGCTTAAGACTGTTTTTGCAAGGCTAGAGCCGCTCCCCCCAATCAGTATTGATTTGGGCGGCGGGAAAAGACGCGAGCTCAAGCTTTGGGCGGGCTATGGGTATCGGACGAAGGCGTAAGCCTTAATTACTTTGCGTTCCAAAGCTCCTTAACCCGGGCATCGCGGCCGCAAGCTTTGCGGTAGCCCTTATAACGCAGCGGATTTTTCTTGTAATAATCCTGATGATATTCCTCAGCCGTCCAAAATTCTTTAGCCGGCAGGACTTCGGTCACGATAGGCGCGTCAAAGGGTTTGGTTTTTTCAATCTCTGCCTTAGATACTCGCGCCGCTTCGATTTGGTCAGGGCGCGCATAAATAACGCTAATATAGGCATGGCCCTTATCGCAAAACTGACCATGGGGGTCAGTTGGATCGATATGGCGCCAGTAAAAATCAAGCAGCTCATCATAGCTCACAAGAGCTGGGTCAAAAGTGATTTTAGCGACTTCAACATGCTGGCCATGATTACGGTAAGTTGGGTTTTGAAGCTCCCCGCCTGAATAACCAGAGACAGCTTCGATTACGCCAGGCAAATGCTCGAAGTCTGATTCAACACACCAAAAACAGCCGCCCGCAAATATGGCGCTATCGGTCTGGCCAGAAAAGGTAACGGGAGCGGCCTTTGTCTTTTGCAGTGCCGTCTCTGAGCTTTGGGCCGAAGAACAAGCCGCCAAAACAACAGATAATGTGAGAGCATATTTTTTCATACAGCTCTGATAAGCGAAAAACAGCTCACAGCCTAATGACATTTGAGTTAGCAAAGCTACTATTCGCGGGTGCGCTTATACCCTTCTAAGGCGCGCTCGCGGGCAAATTTATGATCTACAATGGGCTTGGGATAAGTTTCGCCTAGCCGAACGCCCGCTTCCAAAAGCACCAATTTTGGCGCCTCCCAGGGGCGGTGAATAAATTTATTTGGCAGTCTGGCAAGTTCGGGCACAAAACGGCGCACATAATCGCCATTGGGGTCAAACTTTTCGCCTTGGGTAAAGGGATTGAAAATTCTAAAATAAGGCGCAGCATCCGCGCCGCTACCCGCCACCCATTGCCAGCTCGCTGCATTGCTCGCGGGATCCGCATCCACCAGCGTATCATGGAACCAACGCTCGCCTTCGCGCCAATCAATCAGCAAATGTTTAATCAGAAAGCTGGCTGTTACCATACGCACGCGGTTATGCTGCCAGCCTGTCTGCCAGAGCTGGCGCATGCCCGCATCGACAAAGGGGTAGCCCGTTTGGCCTTGCTGCCAACGAAGCAGCGCGGCCTCATCATTATCCCATTCAAAGGCATTAAAGGCAGGCTTGAAATTCTCCGTCGCCAGTTCTGGATTGTGATAGAGCAGCACATAGGAAAATTCGCGCCAGCCTATTTCGGCGAGAAACTTCTTCGCCGTAGCCAAATCATGTTTACAGGCGTGCCAGATTTGCTTGGGCGAGATTTCGCCAAAGGCTAGATGCGGGGAAAGCTTAGAGGTACCCGTTTCAATATCGGGCCGATTGCGTGCTTCAGGATATTCTTTAACCGGCCCGTCCACAAAATCGGCCAAGGCCTTATGCGCGCCCTGTGAGCCTATCTGCCAATGCGGGTTCATTTTTGAGCCCCAATCCGGCGCGGCGGGCAGCAAGTCCCACGCGGCAAGTGTCTCTGATATTATTCCCCCGCCAAAGGCTTCCAGATTGGGAGGCACCCCCAGCGGGGCCGCCGTATCAATATGGTCTTGGGCAGCGCGCCAATAAGGCGTGAACACTTTATAATAATTATCCGTTTTGGTCTTGACCGTCCAAGGCTCTGACAGCAAATTTGCGCGGTAGCTTTTCACCTCAAGCCCTGCTTCTCTCAGGCGTTCTTTTAGCGCCGCATCGCGGTCTCTTTCAGGCTTATCATAGCGGCGGTTCCAATAAACCGCGCCCGCTCCGCTTTGCGCGATGACGTCTTGCAAAACATCGCTCGCCGCGCCTTTGCGCAGAATAAGCTTCGCGCCAATAGTAGAGAGGTCATTGGCCAATGAAGTCAAGCTATGATGCAGCCACCACAGGCTCGCCCCGCCCAGCGCGCGCGCTTTATCGGTTTCAAAAATATAAAGGCAGATAACGGGCCGCCCAGTTTTAGCTGCCTCGAAAAGGGCAGGGTTATCGGCAATTCGCAGATCGCGGCGAAACCAAACTATAATAGGTGATGAGTTCATATAGCCTTACTAGAGACTATATGGCCAGCTGCCAACAGGCTTAAAAATATGTCGCAGATATATCGTAAAGATCGGCCATAACTGATTCAGTTGTTGGCCAGCGCCCCGCGCCCTTGCCGCGAATTTTATAAACTTCGCCATTTTCAAAGGTAAAGACAGCATGGGCCTCTTCGCCTTCGGCTTGGGCGATGAAATTATCGAGCGGGAGGTCTTTCAGCTCAAGCGCTGTTTTCAGCGTATCGCCGTCAAGCCAACAGATCGCAATACGTTTCATCGCACCCTTGGGCGGCGGTGTTGGCGAGAAGCCCTCAATTGTATCACGCGGAATATAGTCCAGCGTAATCTCTTTGCCAAAGGCCAACAGGGACACAAGGCGGATTTTCGCCGCCGCGTCAGAGCCGTTCACATCGCCTGACGGATCAGCCTCAGCAAAGCCTTTATCTTGGGCATCTTTAAGCGCCGCCTCGTAGGATTTACCTGCGCTAATCTCGTCGAGCATATAATTCGTTGTCCCGTTAAGCAGGGCTTCGACGCGCGTAATACGGCCGCGCTCTCTAAGGCACATCTCAAGTACGGGCATACCGCCGCCAGCGGCGGATGAGAACATAAGCTGGGCATTATTGGCGGCGGCTAAATCAATTAGCGCTTGTCCGCCTTCGGCAATGGCTTGCTTATTCGCGCTGACAATATGCACGCCTTGGCCGAGCAAGGTTTTGCAAAATCCTAGGGCGGGATCAATCGGGCCAGACACATCAATAAAGACATCGGGTTTGGCCGCTAAAATATCATCAAAATCCGTTGTCAGCTCTTCGGGCTTATAGCCTTGGAGAATATATTTTTGCGGGTTGCGCACCATGATTTTGACCAGCTCAAAGCGCTCTGAATTGGCCTTGATACGGCGATAAGTGCCCCCGCCCACAACGCCAAGCCCCATCATTGCCACGCGTAATTTCCGCGGGGCTGGCAGCGCCGTTAAGCCGCCCGTTTTAGCGCCGATCGTTGTGTAGCTGGGGATTCCAGATGTGCCGATATCAAACTCAAGGCCGTTTTCTTTGGCATAATCCAAAGCTTTTGGCGCAATTAGGGGCGCCGCTTTTGCGCGGGCCTCATCATAAGAAACTGCATCAAAGCGGCGCGGGGCGGGGCCAGATTGTTTGGGGTCATGCTCTAGCACACCCGCAACATCTTTTAAAAGTCGCGCCTTAACGCCTAAACGGTGCGCTACATAAAGCGCGGTTAAATCAGCGCCGCCTTCAGATAGCAATTCAGCGCGGTCTTTAGGGCCAATGGCAACATGGCCCGGCATGACCACAATATCATGGTTGGTCAGATCATCCTTAAGCTGCGCTACATCCATATCGCAAATCAATCCGTCTTTCGCTTTCAGGCCAAGGTCACGCGCTTGGCGGACAAAGGCGGGGGCGCCGACACGCTCGAGGGCAAGCGCCAGTAAAGCGGCTGAACGGCGCTCGCCCAGCTGAATAAGTTCAGGCAAGTTTTTCGCCGCGCCCTCAGGCCCGATTTGGCGCGCTTCGGCCATAAGCACATCCGATTGCTCACCTTGGGCTGAAGTAACTGCGACAATGTTATTACCCGCGCGGTAGAGACGATAAATCTCGCTGGCCGCCTCGGTATAATCATCAAGCGAGCGCAAAACACTTTGGCCAAAATTAAGCACGATAACTGGGACTGACATAGAACCTCTTTAATTAGACGCGCCCGTCTATGAGGAGTAACAGGCCGAGTCAATAACTTGTGATATAGATGCGCTAATGCGCGTCATTCCAATTCTTGGCCGCATGGGCTTCAACCACCAGAGGCACGCTGATATTGACCGCAGGCAGCGCCGCCATTTCCATGGTCTTTTTCGCCGTTTCAATCAAGGCATCCGCCTGTGTTTCTGGAACTTCAAAGACCAATTCATCATGGACTTGCAAGAGCATACGCGCCCCTGCAATGGGCGCAATCGCCTCTGGCATGCGTATCATCGCGCGGCGCATAATATCAGAGGCCGCGCCTTGAATGGGCGCATTAATGGCTTGGCGCTCAGCAAAGGCGCGCATATTTTGATTGCGGTCAGAAATACCCTTCACATGGCATTTGCGGCCAAAGAGCGTTTTGACATAGCCATATTCATGGGCTTCGGATTTCGCCGCATCCATATAGGCTTTAATCCCCGGGAATTTCTCAAAATAACTCTTAATATAATCGCTGGCCTCGCCCCGCCCTATGCCCAGATTATTGGCCAGACCAAAGGCGGAAATGCCGTAAATAATCCCAAAGTTAATCGCCTTAGCGCGGCGGCGCGTGGCTGTGTCCATATCCTCAAGGCTGACATTAAACATCTCGCTGGCGGTGAGCGCGTGAATATCCACCCCATCCGCAAAGGCTTGCTTCATCGTCGGCAAATCCGCGACATGGGCCAGCAGTCGCAGCTCAATTTGCGAGTAATCAGCCGCCACCAAAACATGGCCCGGCTCAGCCACGAAAGCATCGCGGATTTTGCGGCCATCCTCAGTACGGATAGGAATGTTCTGCAAGTTCGGATCGGACGAAGACAGCCGTCCTGTAGTGGTCGCCGCGAGAGAAAAGCTCGTATGTACGCGGTGCGTCTCGGGATTAATTTGCGCGGTGAGCGCATCCGTATAGGTCGACTTTAATTTGGCATAGTGACGCCAATCCAAAATCGTTTGCGGGAGCTTTTCGCCTTTGGCAGCTAAATCTTCGAGCACGCCTGCCCCTGTCTGCCACGCGCCCGTTTTTGTTTTCTTGCCGCCGTCTAGTCCCATTTGATCAAAGAGAATCTCGCCGAGCTGTTTGGGCGAGCCTAGGTTAAAGGGATTTCCCGCAAGCTCATGGGCCTCGGCCTCAAGCCCTGCCATTTTCTGCGCAAAGTCAGAAGACAGGCGCGCAAGCACGGCACGGTCAACTTTGATGCCGTGATTTTCCATTTTCGCAATCACGGCAGGCAATGGCCGCTCGAGCGTTTCGTAAACTGTGGCGACTTGGGAGGCTGCGAGTTTGGGCTTTAAAAACTTCCAAAGGCGCAAGGTCACATCCGCATCTTCGGCCGCATAGGGCGTGGCCTCTTCAATGGAAATCTGGTCGAAGGTCTTTTGGTTTTTACCTGTGCCTGCCAGCTCTTTAAAACTAATCGGCTTATGGCCAAAATGCATCTCGCTGAGGCTGTCCATGCCGTGGCTATGCAGGCCTGCTTCGAGGGCATAAGATATTAGCATCGTATCATCATAGGGCGCGGGGGTAAGGCCGTAGCGCTGAAACACGCCCAAATCATATTTGAAATTTTGCCCGACTTTCAAAACGGCTTCGTCTTCGAGCAATGGCTTTAACAGCGCTAAGGCTGCGTCCATTGGGATTTGCTCGGGCGCACCGTCCCCAAACATATCGCCCCCGCCGCTATGGGCGAGCGGGATATAGCAGGCTTCATTATCAGCGACAGCCAAGCAGACCCCCACCATATTGGCCGCGCGGCTATCAAGACCGTCCGTTTCTAGGTCTACCGCAATGGTGCCCGCTTCAAAGCCGCGGGCAATCCAATGCTCAAGGCGGTCTATGCTTTGGACGCATTCATATTTTGATTTGTCAAAGCTCACATTGGCGGGAACTGCCGCCTCGGCAGGCGATACCGCTTTGAGGTTTGTATCATCCTTGCGCAGACCATCCGTTTCGCCTTCGCCCAGCGCCGCGCGCACGCGGGCGGTAAGCGTACGAAAGGTCATCAGCTCTAAAAAGTCAAAGAGCTCTTCCGTATCAGGATCAGAGACCGCGAAATCCTCAAGGGTCTCCTCGACGGGGACATCGGTTTTTAGGGTGACGAGTTCGAGCGAGATGCGCGCATTATCAATATTGGCCATCATCTTTTCGCGGCGGCCCTTTTGCGGGATTTCATCGCAGCGTTTAAGCAGCGTTTCAAGATCGCCATATTCGTTCAGCAACAGCACCGCCGTTTTCACGCCAATGCCCGGCACGCCCGGAATATTATCAACGCTATCGCCAGCGAGCGCTTGGACTTGGGTCACCATTTCGGGGCCGACGCCGAATTTTTCGTGTACTTGCTCAATGCCAATAGCTTTATTTTTCATCGTGTCCAGCATGGAGACTTTATCAGAGACCAGCTGCATGAGGTCTTTATCGGAGCTGATAATCGTGACCCTTGCCCCCTTAGCCTCGGCTTGGCGGGCATAGGTCGCAATCAAATCATCAGCCTCAAAACCAACCATCTCAATAGCGGGCGCGCCAAAAGCGCGTGTCGCGTCACGGGTCAGCGGGAATTGCGGGACAAGGTCTTCGGGCGGGGCGCCGCGATTGGCTTTATATTGATCATAAATCTCGTTGCGGAAAGTATCCCCGCTCGCATCAAAAATCACCGCGAAATGGGTTGGGCGCGCCGCGTCCACTTGGCCCTGCAAGAGCTTGAACAGCATATTGGAAAACCCAGCCACCGCGCCAATAGGCAGACCGTCACTTTTACGAGTGAGCGGCGGGAGCGCATGATAGGCCCGGAAAATATAGCCAGAGCCATCCACAAGGACGACGTGAGAGTTCTTATCAACAGGCGCAGTATTGGGCATAGCTTGGATCCAAAATCAAAAAATCCTACGGGCCGTAGAATCCTTAGGCTTCTTTTGGCAGTCTTTTACCTAATTTCAATAGCCTGCCCTAATTTTGACGTATATATCTGGCTTGAAATCACTTAATTACACCCGTCAATTAGGAGGCAGGCAAAAGTGTATCAGTCAATAGACGATCCACAGGATGATATTTCGCAAGAGAGCAAGGCCTCTTGGCGCGGCAAAGCCCTTGGCGCCTTAGTCCTTATCATCCTTGGCGGGGCTGCGCTGTATCTGCTCGCAGGGCGCACAGACGATCCCCAGACTCAGCCCAGCGCTCTGGCCGCGCAAAAGGCCAGTTACCGCACCGCTATTTCTGAAGGCGCCGCCCCGATGCGCCGCGCCCGCTTGCAGGATTTTATCACAACCTATCCGCATAGCCGCTATGTGAAAGCCGCCGAGGCACAGCTTGAAGTTATCAATAGTCATGAGGCGGCGCGCTGGCGCGAAGTGACCAATAATATTTATGATACGCGCCTGCCTCTCGCTGAGAAAACGGCCGTGCTGGATGAGTTTGAGCAAGCCTGGGGCGCGGCTCTGCTGGGCGGGCGCGCCAAAGAAATCGCTCAAATTCGCCAAGATATAAGCGATGCGCAAGACGCGCCTAAAACCCCTGACCGTTCTCTTGAAGAAGGCCCAAGCCCAATTCCTGACACGATAACCGATACTGAGCTTGCGGGCGGATTTACCCCCGCCCCGCCAAAGCCCGCCCCCGTTTTAATACTGGCCCCGACACCGCAGCCCGTTATCGAGCTCGCCGTCATCGCGCCAAAAGTACGCCGCAATATAGAGCCGCGCTATCCGCGCAAAGCCGTACGCAGCAAAGTCGAGGCTGTGGTCAAATTACGGCTCAATATTAATGAAAAAGGCAAAGTGGCTATGGCCGAGCTCGTCAGCGTGCAGGCCGAACGTTACGAAAAAGACTTCATCAAAGCCGCCGAGCGGGCCGCGCTGCGCACGCGCTTTCACCCCAAAACCATTGGCGGCAAAGCCGTGGCAGCCTCTGGCGTGACCAAGACCTACCGTTTTACAATGGAGGAATAGGGGACTTAATGTGCTGTGGGCGCTGCGTTTTTATCGAGCACGAAAACGCGGCCGCAATATTTGCACGTGACCTGCGTATCAGTCCCCATATCAAGATAGGTCTTAGGGTGCCCTAAAGCCCCCCCGCCCCCATCGCAGGATGTGCGGCGCGAGGAAACAATAATTGCTTTGCTATCAGAGTGAGCCATCTATTTTCGGTCTTTCTAAGTCACGGGGCGTTGGTGCCTTACGATGGCTTAAATAAGCGAGGCCGCGCGGGGCGTCAACGCGCAAATCAGCGCGCGCACGCTAATAAAGACCAAGGGAGTACCTTGACCGCGCCTTCCTGCGCTCTTACTTAGCGCTCATGACAATACGGCCCATATTAACAGTCCCAAATCCAATCCTAAAGCAGGTGTCAAAGCCCGTGGAGAAAGTCACGGATGAAACGCGCAAGCTAATGGATGATATGCTCGAGACAATGTATGCTGCGCCGGGTATTGGGCTGGCCGCCATTCAAATTGGCGTCCCGCTCAATGTCATCGTTATGGATTTGGCCCGCGACGGCGAGCCCGCTCAGGTGAAATATTTCGTCAATCCTGAAATCCTAGAAGACGTGGAAGAGCTCCATCCCTATCAAGAGGGCTGCCTGTCAGTACCTGAAGTCTTTGATACGATTGAGCGCCCCGAGCGCGTGAAGCTGCGTTATCTGGATTATAACGGCAAAGAAGTCATAGAGTGGGCCGAAGGTCTTTATGCGACCTGTATCCAGCATGAGATGGATCATCTTAAAGGCATCGTCTTTATTGATTATCTCTCGCGTCTTAAACGTGAGCGCGCCGTAAAAAAAGTCGCCAAGGCGGTCAAGCTGAAAGCAGCCACCTAATGAATGTCGTCTTTATGGGCACGCCAGAATTTGCCGTGCCCTCCCTCGCCGAGATTATCGCAAATGGCTATAATATCGTGCGTGTTTATACACAGCCCCCGCGCCCCGCTGGCCGCGGAAAACAGCTGACGAAGTCCCCTGTCCATCAATTTGCCGAAATCATGGGCATCCCCGTGGAAACGCCAGAGAGCTTTCGTAAGTCTAAAACGATTGACGCCCTCGAAGCTCTGAATGCTGATGTGGCCTGCGTTGTCGCTTATGGCCAAATCCTGCCGAGCCGCGCGCTCGCCGCGCCCAAAAATGGCTGCCTGAACTTGCACGCCTCGCTCTTGCCCCGTTGGCGGGGGGCCGCGCCTGTGCAGCGCGCGATAATGGCTGGGGACGCGCAGACGGGCGTGCAAATTCAGCAAATGGATAAAGGCCTTGATACGGGCGATATTCTGCTTTCGGAAACAGTTGATATTTTAAAAACAGATACGGCGGGCGTTCTCTTTGATCGTCTCTCGCGCATTGGCGCAGGCCTTTGGCCGCGCGTGCTGGGCGGGCTAGAGCGCGGGGCGCTAAAGCCGTCCCCGCAAGAGGGCGCGCCAAGCTACGCGCATAAAATCGACAAAGCCGAAGCGCGGATTAATTGGAACCAATCCGCGCAAAAGCTCGACACCCACATTCGCGGTCTGGCCCCCTTCCCCGGCGCGTGGTGCGAGATTGATGGCAAACGCGTGAAAGTGCATCTGTGCGAATATGACGAAATTGACGACACACATGGCCAGCCCTTTGGCACCGCGTTAGACGATAAGCTCCTGATCGCCTGCGCGCTTGATGCGGTGCGGCTTTTAGAGGTGCAGCCTGCGGGCAAGCCCAAAATGAGCGCCGAGGATTTCCTGCGCGGGGCCCCTGTGGCTAAAGGCGCAAGGCTCGCCTAATGCCGCGCTATAAGATTACCATAGAATATGACGGCGGGCCTTATATGGGCTGGCAGTGGCAAGATCATGGGCCGAGTGTGCAAGGCGTGTTGCAAGCGGCCGCGGCGAAGCTGAATAAAAATCAGCCCGTCGAAGTTTACGGCTCGGGCCGCACAGATGCGGGCGTTCACGCGCTCGGCCAAATTGCGCATCTGGATTTGGACAAGGAAATTCGCCCTGACAAACTCCGCGATGCGATGAATTTTCATATGGTCAAAGAGCCTGTCACCGTGATTGACGCGGAAATTATGCCAGATGAATGGCATGCCCGCTTTGACGCGACAGAGCGGCGCTATCTTTACCGCGTCATTGATCGGCGTATGAAGCTCTCACTCGACCGTGGGCGGGTCTGGCGTATTCCTGTAAAGCTCGATGCCGATGCCATGCATGCCGCCGCGCAAGTGCTGGTGGGCAAGCATGATTTCTCGACCTTCCGCGACACGCAATGCCAAGCGGCCTCGCCGATTAAAACCGTGGACGAGATTAAAGTGCTGCGCGCAGGCGCAGAAATTCACTGTCATTTTCGCGCGCGCTCTTTCCTGCATAAGCAAGTGCGCTCATTCGTCGGCAGCCTCGCCGAAGTCGGGATGGGCAAATGGAACCGCGCCGATATGCGCGAAGTACTGGAAAGCAGGAATCGCCAAGAATGCGGCCCCGTCGCCCCGCCCGATGGGCTCTATTTGCTGAGCGTGGTTTACTAAGTTACGACACCAGCCCACTCCCCCACCCGACCACCCAATCAGATTACCCTAGTGGGTGGTCGGGTGGGGGAGTGGGTCGGTTAAGCCCGCGCGAAAGCGCAATTAGAGTATCTGCTCAAAGCCCATCAAAATGACTATCAAGCCCATGGCATTGATAAAGCATGCAATAAGTATAGCTGGCCCCATCTTGAACGGAATGACGATTTGCCCAAGGCGGATGTCGATGAGCAGCAGGCCTAAAAACGCCGTGAGCGCCGCGTAATTGACAAGGCCAAAAGGCAGCACGCCTATCAAATATAATCCGAACAGGGCCGCCACAATCAGGGCAAGCCAGAACACGCACCAATGGCGCGTAATCACCCAAGGGCGAAAACGGTCTTGCACATTAAAGAGCATGGCAAAGACATAGGCACAGGCAGAAAAGGTCAGCAAATATAGCCCCAATATAATGGCAAAGGGCGCGAGCGGAATGACCGCCAGCGCTTCGCCAAAACGCACGGCGCGCTCCACCTGTACGCCATAAGCAATAAGGTAAATGGCGGGGAGCGTGAGGAGCAGCGCGAGAAAAGACGGCCGCAGCCCCTTACGCGAGAGATCAAAATGATCGGGCCAATCTTCGCGCCCCAAGAGCGCTTTGACCCCGCCATAAAGACTGGCTATCGGGTTCATCTTATATCCATTAGGCAAAATACCGCGTTAGCACGTCTTTGTATATCGCGGTCAGCGTAACGATATCGGCCACATCCACGCGCTCATCAACTTGGTGCATGGTCGCGCCGACTAAGCCAAACTCAGCCACGGGCGCATAATTTGTAATAAAGCGCGCATCAGAGGTTCCGCCAGAGGTGGACAATTCTGGCCTGCGCCCAATGACCGCCTCCACCGCATCTTGCATCACGTCGGTCAGCTTACAGGGCTGGGTCAAAAAACTCTCGCCAGAAATGCGCGTGACCAAATCAATCTGCCCATCAAAGCCTTGGCGCGCCTCTTCCAAGACTTGCTCTATCCACGCTTTTAGGCTCTGCCCGCTATGATGGATATTAAAGCGAATATTTAGCCGCGCTTTGGCAGTTTGCGGGATCATATTTTCTGTCGGGTTGCCCACATCCATGGTGGTGATTTCCAGATTTGAGGGCTGAAAAAATTCTGAGCCGTGATCCAGATGGCGCGCCTCAAAGACGCTCATAATTTTCAAAAGCTTAGGAACTGGATTAAGCGCGCGGTGCGGATAAGCCACATGGCCCTGTTTTCCAGTCACCGTAATTTCGGCATTAATCGAGCCACGCCGTCCGTTCTTTATCATCTCTCCCATCGCGTTAGGATTCGTCGGCTCGCCGACAAGGCAGTGGTCGATAACCTCGCCGTCTTGCGTAATAGCTTCGAGTAATTTTTTAGTTCCGTTAATGGCGGGGCCTTCTTCGTCGCCCGTAATCAGAAAACTTATCGAGCCTTTGGGTGTCCAGCCTGAGGCCAGCAATTCTGAGACAGCGCCCACAAAGCCCGCAATCGCGCCTTTCATATCCGCCGCACCGCGCCCTAAAAGCTCGCCATTTTTAACAAGCCCCGCAAAAGGGTCTTGCGCCCATTTTTCCGTATCCCCCGCAGGGACAACATCAGTGTGGCCCGCAAAGCAAAAATTAGGCGCCTTGGTGCCCAGCCTTGCATATAGATTATCCACCCGCGCATCAGGCTCGCCTGCCGCTCCGCTCCCAAAGGGATAGCGCGTGCACACAAAGCCGAGGCCCTCCAGCGCAGCTTGCAGCGTATCAAGCGCTCCCGCATCGGCAGGCGTAACCGAGGGCCGCTTAATCAGCGCCGAGGCAAATTCAACAGAGTCTATTACGGTCTTCAACGTCATAAAGGGCTTAAAGCGGGCAAGAGCCATTGTGGCAAGCCCAAATTTATACCCACAGATATACCTCATATTTTTATCTGCATTATACGCTTGAAATCTACTCTCTTCTCCTTAGAAAAAATTATACTTAAATAAAGGGGGGGTGTACTGTGGATATCAACAGCATCATCAATGATAAACTACCCGCCATTATGGCGTGGGGCATAAGTAATGGCCCGAAAATAGTTCTCGCAATTCTTATTTGGATCATCGGCCGTGTGATCGTTAAAAAGCTATCGGGCGCAACGGTCACAGCGTCTCAGAAGGTTCCAAACATTGACATAACCATTGCCAAGTTCTTAGGGTCAGTGGTTCTTATGACCGGAACATTTGCGGTTATTATCGCCGCGCTTTCAGCCATGAGCATTCCGCTCGGCTTTATCGCAACGATTGTTGGCGCTATGGTTGTTGCCCTCGGCTTTGCGCTCAAAGGCACATTAGGCGATATGGCCTCTGGCGTGATGATTGCTTTATTCCGTCCTTACACCGTGGGCGATGATGTCGAGATTAATGGCGAGCGGGGCTTTGTCAAAAGTCTCGAGCTTTTCTCAACCACGCTAGTAACGGCTGATAATGTCGAGCTTATGGTTGGCAATGGCGCAGCCTTTAGTAATAAGATTAAAAATTACAATAGTTTTGGCGATCTTCGTCTCGATATGGATTTTGGCGTCAGCTATGATGCTGACCTAAACAAGTCTATCGACACCATCACAAAAGCGGCCAGCGCGGATGCGCGTATCATCAACAACCCGCATGGCCCTTGGGCCAAGGTCACTGCACTGGGCGACTCGGCTGTCAATATTCAGCTGCGCGTTTGGTGTAAAGCTGAAGACTATCGCAATATTCAGGGGGACATGTCCTACCGTATCAAAAAAGCGCTCGATAAGGCGGGTATTGAAATCCCGTATGAGCACTGCACAATCATTCCAATGAAGGCGACATAAAATGGCTGACGACGTACAAACAACAGCAGGGGCCGCAGAAGCCGCTGTCCCAAATTTCGATTTCTCTGCTGCAGGGATTCAAACGCTTATCTTTGACAAAGGACCAGGCTGGCTCGTGAAAGCGCTCATCGCTATCATTATCCTTTTGATCGGCTCTTTCATCGCTAAGCGCATCCACACATTCATCACGGCACAAGCGGCGAAAAACCCGCATATTGATACAACGCTTGGCGGATTAGCGGCGAGCGCGGCCAAAGCCGTCATCATGCTCTTGACAATCATCGCGGCTGTCGGTTTCCTCGGCGTTAAAGTTGCGGCGATTATGAGTATCTTCGCCGCCGCCACGCTTGCGATTGGTCTGGCTCTTGAAGGCTCTATGGCCAATGTCGCGGCAGGTCTGCTCCTGCTCGTCACCCGTCCCTATAATGTCGGTGACTATGTGGAGCTCTCTGGCCAAGAAGGCACGGTAGATGACTTAAATATTTTCACAACCACACTTCGCACCGTTGATAATGTCAAAGTGATTATCGCCAATGGCGAAGTGCGCGGCTCAACCATTAAGAACCTCACATCCCTTGGCAAGCGCCGCGTCGATGTTGATTTTGGTATCGATTATGATGACGATATGGATAAGGCCATGGACATCATTAAAAAGACAGCAGCCAAAGATAGCCGGCTATTAGAAGCGCCATGGGCCAAAGTTGTCTATCTGAATGATAGCTCTGTCGACATCCAAATGCGCGTCTGGTGTAAGCCAGAAGACTATTGGGATGTACGCTTTGATCTTATCAAAGACATCAAAGAAGCCTTCGATAAAGGCGGGATTTCAATTCCCTACCCGCATTGCGTGGAAATCG
>CALKIX010000082.1 GCA_937995665.1 uncultured Hellea sp.
CTGCTCATCAAGAAAATGTACAAGACCAGTATTTATTGGACGGCAATGATTGCGTTTTCTTTCATTATTTGTGCAAGCCTTAAAAATCTTTTTGGCCGCGCAAGGCCAGATGATATTTATCATCTTGTTGAGGCGACAAGCCCAGCCATGCCGAGTGGTCATGCCCTTAAATCAACCGTCGTCTATTGCGGGCTATATATTTTATTTCTGCGATTGGCCGCCTTATCGCCTCGCCAAAAGACATGGCTTAAACTCTTCCTTGTCCTGCCAGTCCTAATCGGTTTAAGCCGTGTTTTCCTTGGCGTGCATTGGCCGACGGATATTATGGTCGGATGGCTTATTGGGGCTACTATATCTGGGACATTTTATGCCTATATGACGTCCGTTAAACCACTTAAACTTAGCCCAATAGAGGCTAAAACATAAAGGCAAGTGCTTTAGAGCTAAACTCGCCTTTTTCCCTTGCGTAAATTTACTTGTCATTTGAAAGCTGCGGCGGCACTCTGCTTCTAAAAATAGAGAGAGTCGCGTTATGGGTTTAGGGTTTGGTATTGGCGTCACGCTGATTTTTGTCGTGCTTGCGCCCTTTATTTTTGGCCAAATGAAAGATCACCCCAAGGGGCTGACGGTTTTATTTGCCGCAGAGATGTGGGAGCGCTTTTCTTATTACGGTATGCGCGCCTTGCTGATTTTCTATCTGACTTGGCATTTCCTTATCGATCGCACCATGGCCTATCAAACCTATGCAGCCTATGTGGCTTTGGTTTATCTCGCGCCTTTGCTGGGCGGTTATCTGGCCGATAAATATATAGGGTTTCGCAAGGCGGTAACATTTGGCGCAGTTATGCTTGTGGCGGGGCATGGGCTGATGAGTCTTCACGGCGCGCCCGCCAAAGAAGTTTTAACCGTAGAGGGGGCCTCCTACGAGATTACCCGCTCGCATAAAATGGACCAAGATAAGACCCGCCATATTGTCATTGATGGGAACAAATCCCTGATTGAGAAATTTGTGCAGCCTCGCCTTGAAAGCGATGAGCGTACGATAACTTATGCCGGGGCCAATGGTCAGAGCCAAAGCCTTGTCGGTACGTTAAGCGTACAGCAAAGCGCGCTTTATAAAAACATTCTCTTCCTCGCCATGTCGCTCATTGTCGTCGGGGTTGGCTTTCTAAAGCCCAATATTTCGACCTGCGTTGGCGCGCTTTATGCGCAAGGCGATACGCGCCGCGATACGGGTTTTACCCTTTATTATATGGGCATCAATATGGGCGCCGCGCTCGCCTCTATCTGGTGCGGCTATGTGGCTGTGCGCTATGGCTGGGGCCTTGGCTTTGGCCTTGCCGCCATCGGGATGCTTATTGGGCTTATTGTGTTTTTGCGCGGGCAGCATCTGCTCGAAGGCACCGCCGAGCCGCGCGATGCAGCGCTCCTTAAACAACCCGCCATTGGCCCCATCAATTATGAGTGGATGGTTTACCTCATCGGTATCGCCATGACGGCCGTGGCCTATATACTGTTCCAATATGTGGGTATTGTCGCGCCGCTCATGCATGTGACCGCCGCGGTGGTTCTGACGGGCATCATCATCTATATGCTCACCAAGCTCGATAAGGTCGAGCGCGATAGAATGATTGGCCTGCTTGTGCTAGTCGTCTCCTCGGTGCTCTTTTGGACGCTCTTTGACCAAGGACCAAGTACGCTCAATATCTTCGCCGCTGATTATGTGAGTGAGTCAATCGGCCCCGTCACCGTCACCGCGCCGCAGCTCCAATCGCTCAACCCGCTCTTCATTGTGATTTTTGGGATGATGTTCGCCGCCCTTTGGACGATGCTAGGTAAGCGGGGCAAGGAGCCCAATACTTTCGCCAAATTTGGCTTCGCGATGATACAAATTGGACTTGGCTTTTGGGTCTTGAAATTCGGCATGAACTCCATGGGCATTGATGCAGACGGCAATCCCGGCAAAGTCGCCCTTATCTGGGTCGCGCTCATGTATTTCCTTCATACAACAGGGGAGCTTTGCCTCTCGCCTGTTGGCCTATCAGGGGTCACGCGCCTCTCGCCCGGCAAGATTGTTGGCTTTATGATGGGCGCATGGTTCCTCGCATCTTCTTACGCCAATATCGTGGCGGGCATTATCGCCAAGATGACCGTCGTGCCCGAAGGCACGCCCCCCGTCGAAGAGCTAGCCGTCTATTCCAGCGTCTTCACAAAGCTGGGCTTTGCGGCAGTATTGCTCGGGATTGTGTTATTGCTGGCCAGCCCAATGCTAAAGAAACTCTCTCATGGGAGATAAGATGACGAAAGCGCGCTGGTTTAAGCGGGCTTTTTAATTGTCTTTTATCTCACCCTAGCGCGATTACATAATCATGGCGAGGATGGCGTCCATTGTATTGCCGTCGCCAACGGCGTAGTGCATTTTGCAGATAACGCCCATGCCTTGTTGATATGAGGCTTGGGCGGCGTTTTAGTTTTTTTCCGATAAACAGAAACAAATCGTTGAAATATAATCGCCCTAAGGGGCATACTCGTCGCGAGATGTATAAGAGAGAATCATGAGTGATGCGCAAAAGCTGAAAAAGAATCTCACTTTGTTTGATGTCTATGCGATGTCAACGGGGGCGATGTTTAGCTCTGGGTTATTTCTGCTGCCCGGTATTGCGGCCTCCTATACGGGTAACTCAGTTTATCTTGCTTATCTTCTAGCTGGATTTCTTATCCTGCCTGCTATGTATTGCATGGCTGAATTGTCCACGGCCATGCCAAAAGCAGGCGGGACATATTATTTTCTCGACCGCGCGATGGGCCCGCTTATGGGGACGATTGGCGGGCTAGGCTCTTGGGTGGCTGTCGTCTTTAAAAGCGCCTTTGCGCTTGTCGGTATGGGCGCCTATCTCGGTATTTACCTTGATTTGCCCTTTACGATTACAGCGATCATTCTCACGCTTGCTTTTGGGGCGATTAATATATTTGGGGCGAAAGAAACCACATTCCTCCAGCGCATTTTAGTCACGACCCTTGTCGTTATTCTTGTGGGCTTTTGTTTTTTAGGATTCAAAAGCACAGGACTGTCAGGCACCTTTGCTCCTGTTGAGGGGCATGGGCCTTTCTTTAAATCAGGCCTTATCGGATTTGTCTCGACCATTGGCCTTGTCTTTGTGTCTTATGCTGGCCTGACCAAAGTTGCCAGCGTAGCCGAAGAAGTTCAAAACCCTGATCGCAATATTCCGCTTGGCATGACTTTGTCCCTGATTACGGCAACCATCATCTATACGCTAGGCACACTGATATTGATTAAAATATTAGAGCCACAAGCCCTTTATGACAGCCTCACGCCTATCGCGGATGCTGGGCGCGTTTTCATGGGGGACTGGCCTTTTGATATTGGCGTCATGCTGATTGTCGTTGCGGCCATTGCCGCTTTTGCCTCAACGGGCAATGCAGGCATCATGTCAGCCTCGCGCTATCCATATGCCATGGCCAAAGATAAGCTTGTACCAGAAAAACTCTCCGGCCTTGGGAAATATGGCACCCCCACCATATCCATCATAGCAACCGTTTTTGCGATGATTGCCGTGCTGGCGCTTTTTGATGTGGCCTCTGTGGCCAAGCTCGCATCCGCTTTCCAGCTCTTGCTATTTGGCCTTGTCTGCGTGGCTGTTATTGTCATGAGAGAGTCGCGCATTGTGAGCTATAAGCCGGGTTTTAAAGCCCCCTTTTATCCTTGGCTGCAAATCATAGGCATCTTGATTTCATTTTGGCTGATTATTGAAATGGGCATACTCGCCATTGCCTTTACGGGGATGGTCACGATTGGGTGTGTGCTCTGGTATCAGTTTTACGGCGCGAAACGCACGGAGCGGCGCGGGGCGATATTCCATATTCATCAACGCCTCGGGCAGCAGCAATATGAAGGACTGGAGCGCGAGCTGATGACGATCATTCATGACCGCACGCAGGCAGAGAACCTCTCTTACGAGGCCGTTATTGCGCGCAGCGTTATGATGGATTTTCGCTACGGCATGTATGATCTCGCGCAGCTACATGACATTATGATTGAGCAGTCGGATACGCATTTTCAGATAGAAGCTGACGTCATTCACAGAAAGTTTTCGGAAGAAAACCTACAGCTTCGCCCCATCACGAAAGGTGTTTTCATCACCTATCAAAGCACAGCTGATGTTACCCAGCCAGAGCTTTTTGTTATGCGCTTTGGACCTCAAGCTAAGCTCAACCTTCCACAAGCTCAAGAGGCGCATACGCTGATGTTTTTGCTCACGCCCCATAAGCCAGTGGGACTTGACCTCAGGCTCGCCGGTCACCTTGCCGAAGTCGTGCAAAGCGATCATTTCGAAACGCGCTGGCTCGCGGCGAAAACAGATAAAGACATGAATGAAGTTCTTATGCGGGATGATCACTTCTTGCACGGCCCCGTATCATCTTTCCCCGCCCTTGCAAGCCAAGTGGGTAAAAAGATTAGTGAGGTCGAAATTGCAGATTCCTGCTTAATCGCCCTCATAGAGCGCGGCGGAAAAGTCATGGCGGCCACGCCAGATACGCAACTCCTGGCGGGCGATGAAGTCGCCATCATCGGAGAGCCAGAAGACTTAACGCGGCTTCAACGCAAGCTTAAGGTAGGCGGTTAAAGGCCCGTTGAGCTAGGCTGTCTATAAATTTAGCGTAGATTTTAGAGCGCCTTATTTTGGGCGATGCAAGCCGCACTTAAATCAACCCACAAAAAAGCCCGCGGCGATGCGCAGGCGTTTTCTTTGTTATCTATGCTCGCCCCTAGCGCGATTTCATAATCATGGCGAGGATGTCGTCCATTGTATTGCCGTCGCCATCCGCGTCGAGCATTTTGCCGATAAGGCCCATGCCTTGTTGGTGCGAGGCTTGGGCGGCGCGTTGATTGCGCGCATTGGCCCCTGTGAGCGCGCCCATCAGCCCGCCTAGGCCTGAAGCGCGTGTGCCGCCTGTTAATTGCTGCATCGCCAGCCCGCTTAGTGCGGATTGTATGGATGAGCCTTGTGTCTGCTTTGACAAGCTCCCCATAGCGAGGGTGGCCACGAGCGGGAGTAGCTTTTTCAAAATGTCAGGGCTGATCCCTGTAGAAGCAGCCGCATTACTGGCGACTTGGCGCGAGACATCTTTGGAGCCAAAGAGGTGGCCTAAAATGGCGTTACCATCAGTGACGCTGGCTTGATTGTTGAGCGTGGCGGGATTGTCCAAATATTGCGAATGATTGCCATTTTGCAACGCCCCCAGAAGACCCGCTAGCCCTTGCGGACTTGAGGTGTTTTGCTTGAGCGCCGAAGAAATGGCGGGCAAGAGGGCGGCAATCGCGCCTCGGCTTTGCGAAGCGTTTAGGCCAAGCCCTGCGCCCGCTTGCTGCGCCGCGCCGCCGTTCTGGGCGCTTAAAATCATATCTAGTAAGTTCATAGCCATAACGGCCTCCTATATTAAGCCGCTTAGCTCTACGCCAATGACCAGTTTAAAGTCTCGCCCGCATGAAAAGGTATTACGTCCGTATTATCGGCTGCAATAGCATCCGGCACAAGGGTCGGCGTCTTAGTAAGGGTAATAGATCCTTTATTGACGGGCAGGCCGTAAAATCTAGGGCCGAAAAGAGAGGCAAAGCCTTCGAGCTTATCGAGTGCATTTTCCTCGTCAAAAATCTTGGCATAGCTTTCAATGGCGTGGGGTGCGTTGAATATCCCCGCGCAGCCGCAGGCGGATTCTTTGGCCGCGATAACGTGGGGGGCGGTATCTGTACCAAGGAAGAATTTATCAGAGCCAGCGATGGCCGCTTTGCGCAGAGCTTGGCGGTGCAGCTCGCGCTTGGCAATGGGCAGGCAATAATAATGCGGGCGGATGCCGCCTTGGAAAATGGCGTTGCGGTTAAATTCCAAATGATGAGGCGTGATGGTCGCCGCGATATTGGGGCCAGATTCGGCCACGAAATCCGCCGCGTCTTTGGT
>CALKIX010000083.1 GCA_937995665.1 uncultured Hellea sp.
AGGCACTTTAGCAATTGGAGAGGAAATCAAAATACCGCCATTTGCGTTAAATGTTTTGCTACCGGTTTGCTCAGCAATCCCGCCATACATTTGATCTAGAACTTCTTTATACTCTGGGTGCAGGTTCATGCCGCGGCGTAAGTTAATCCAAACCTTGCCCGCTTTAGCTGCATCTAACAGCGTCTTTCCGTCGGCTTCGCGGAAATCACCTGTCCGGAACCTGTTAGGATAAGCGGGGTCAACCGTCCCGCCCATAGTGCAAACATCAAGCTGTTCAGAAGGATGCTTCTCAAGCAAGTTGATCAAGGCCTCATCTGTAAAAAGGCCTGTCGCATTCAAGTTATGCTTGAATGTGATGATTTCTTTTTGAAATTTCGCAGTGTGATCGTCTGACCAATCTCTCAACATTGCAGTCATAGTTTTTTCCTCTAAGTACCTAATGAGGGTCTACAACAATGGCCTAAAAATATTCTTGAGACTTATGGTTTACGAGCGCTTAAAACTCAGCCTGATTGCATAATAGAGTGCGCCAAATAACATCAGCGCCCCGATAAAGACGCCTATTATTGCCAAAAACGGCCCAAACTCTCCCAGTAGCTGCTTTGAGCCGCGCAGAATAGCGGCGATGCTGCCGCCAAATAAAGTCGACCCAAGCAAGATCATAATCCAATATGGCAAGCTTGCCCCACTATTTGCCTTGGTTTCAGTAGCCATTTCAAGCTCAGCTCTGGGCGTTTTTTTAATATATTTGCTCGCGCTATCTTCCCGTTCATTGTTTGTATCCGTTTCAATGACGTCAATAATCTGAACATCCCGTACTGATTCATTTGGCGGTAATTCACGGCTCGGAATATCAAGGGTGATGACGTTCGTGTCCTCTGAAATATCCTCGGCGCGTTCACCGTCCATATCGTCTGGCGGAATTTCAGCATTAATGAGCGACTCTGGCCAATCTTCCATGTCGCTCTGTTTTGTATCGCCTTTTATGTCTTCAATAAGTGCGTCCAGACGGTCTTTTAGTTTTTCATCCTCAACGGCGACAAGGCTAGGCCCGGGCGCAGCCTTTGCAGCAATAGCGCTCTCGCTATCTTCCTCGAGCGCATCTGGGCTCGACGCCTCAATCTGCTCAAAGACATCTTCATCCTCATATTCGTCATCTTCATTATAGACTTCGCTAAGCATAAGCGCGCCTGCAAGGCCATCCTCTCGGCGGCGGTTATACTCAGCAGGCTTTTTCTCATCCATCACTGAAGCTCTCGCTTCAGTATCATAAGGCACAGTTTTGACTAATCCTGCAACTTCATTGCGCGAAAAAACAGGCAACGCATCATTGGTTGAGATTAATGCCGCCGTTTCATCTTCAACGGGCGGCAAGTCGATACGCGAGGCTTTCACCTGGCGGCCTTCAGGACGAAGGAATAAGGCCTTTTCAGCCGTGCGGCGGCGCATGAGTGCATCAACGACATAGGTCTTACCGTCGATTTCAGACTTACGCCAAATATCAAACCCATTCGCGGCATCCAAAGGGCGTCCATTATTGAGGGCGCGCAGCACATCAGATTCCAAAAAGGCTTTCGGCCCGATATTAAAAGCAAAAGAGCATAATGCATCGAATTGGCTCTGCGTTAGAGGCGCATGGACATTCTCATTAATCATATCCTCAAAGGGTGCCATATCCGCCTCGAGTAGAGCCTCTGCCTCTTCTTTTGATAGATATTGTCCTGGCTCATCAAAGAGGCGGTGGCCATAGCCTACAACTCTTTGCCCAGAGACCAATGTGCGGTCAACAGGACGATAGCCTTCATAAGCTTTAACAAGCTTATAGCCCATTTCAGATAATGCGAGACGAGTCATTCTTATCCCAATCCGTTACATTTAACCTTTTCGGATAAGGGAATTGCAAGTTTCGCGCCGAAGGGGAAAAACGGTGAAAATTTCAGGAGTTTTAAAGCAAAAACATCGCGGCAAAGCCTAAAAAGGCAAAAAATCCAATAACATCCGTGACCGTCGTCACGAAAACAGAGGATGAAACAGCGGGGTCAGCGCCATATCGTTTAAGAGCAAGCGGGATGGAAATACCCGCAAGTCCTGCAAAAAAGTGATTTATAATCATGGCAATAAAAGCCACCAATGCAAGGCGTGTATCACCAAACCAAATATAGGCAATCAACGCGAGAGCGATGGCAAATATAAGTCCAATAATCATAGCCGCAATCGCTTCGCGGCGCACGGACCGCCACGCCGTTTGCTGGGTAAGGTCGCGTTCTGTTAGGTTACGCACAGCCACGGTTAGGGCCTGCGTGCCCGCATTACCGCCCATAGAAGCTACAATGGGCATCAAGACGGCCAGTGCAACTATTTCGCTAATCGCATAATCAAATTGAGCAATCACGAAGGACGCCAGGATTGAAGTAAGCAAATTTATGCCCAGCCACGGCGCGCGGGCTTTGACCGTATCCAGCGCTGTATCTGTAAGGCCAGCTTCTGAGACCCCCGCTAGAGCAAGGATGTCTTCTTTGTTTTCATCTTGGATAATATGAACAATGTCATCAACGGTCATAATGCCTACCAGTCGGCCAGCCTCATCCGTTACAGGGGCTGAAATAAGGCTGTATTTTTCAAAGAGATAGGCCGCCTCCTCTTGGTCCATACCTTGAGGAATGGTGGCCACAATGTCTTCGGCCAAATCACTAAGGAGTAAATGCCGTGAGGCGCGCATCAATTTTGATATCGCCACATAGCCAACAGGCTTAAACTTTGTGTCGATGATATAGATATTGAAAAAGACATCGGGCAAATCCTCACCCGTCGCTCGCATATGATCAATCGTATCCCCGACTGTCCAAAAGGGCGGCGCAGCCACAAATTCGCGCTGCATAACGCGGCCGATAGTCTCGTCGTCAAATTCAAGCGAAGCTTCTAGGGCAGCCCTGTCAGAAGGCTCAAGCGCGCCAAGAACTTCCTCAAGCTGGGACTCTTCCATTTCCTCGGCAATTTGCGTGGCATCATCCGTATCGAGCTGCGTAATGGCCTCAGCGATTTGGCCTGAACGCAAAAGCGGAAGAATATCTTCAACGACCTCGTCCTCAAGCTGGGCAAGAACATCGGCTGAGATAAGGTCAGGAGCACGCGAAATAAGCGCCTGACGCGCCTCTGTCGTTAGCTGTTCAAACTGGTCAGAAAAATCGGCAGGATGAATATCACGCAGCAAATCACGCAGCGCATTGTCATCTTGCTCGCGTAAGGCCGCATTAATTTCATTCTCGAGCAAGGCGTCTTGAGAGGTCAGTATTGTATCGCTCGTGTCCATACACAACCTTCTTTCAAAAATGAGTCGCCCGCATTATCGCTCACCGCCTTATGACTGGAAGTGTTGGCAAAGAGAAGAGGAAAGGTTTAAGTTTGTGCCATGGATAACCTCATCCCCACAGGCCCGCCTGCCTATGCTCTTTTTGCGCTGATCCTTTTAAGCGCCCTTACAAGGCTTGCGTGGATGGATTATAAAACCTACCGCCTCGCCAATGCGCTGACCTTGCCTTTAATCTTGCTCGGGGTCTTGCAAAGCCAGATACTTTCACAAACCCTAATAGACAGCGTGATAGGCGCGGCCATTGGCTATGGGCTGTTTGTGGCGATTGAGCTTGGCTTTAAGCATTACCGTAAAACAGACGGGCTTGGGCGCGGTGATGCCAAGCTACTGGCGGCGGGCGGAGCGTGGTGCGGTTGGATGGGGCTTCCCTTTATCGTGCTTGTCGCGAGCGGGGGCGGGCTGATTTATGCGCTTTTAATGTCCAAGAAGAAAAACGCCCATATTCCCTTTGGCCCCTTCTTGGCGCTTGCCATTGCCATGGTGTGGCTTTCGGGCGTTTATGTCGTTTTTAAAAGCTGACAGGCATAAAGACCGACCACTGATATATATTGCTCCCAGCCTTCATCCGTGACCATAACAAGGCTGCCTGATTTATAGCGGGCCCCGCCCTCAATCTTTTGCTCATCGGCAAGCTGCAACTTAACGGGGCGCCCCTGTAAATCTGTGAAAGCAAGACTGCGCACATCTGAAATAGACCCATTAGCGGTTAAAGGCGTCTCCACACCCTTTTGCAGCACAGCCATATCCGTTTCGCTGGCAAAGAGGATAAAGTCTCTACTCGCATCTGCCTTCCACACAAAGAGCCCGCAGCTCCCCGTCTCGAGCTTTCGCACGGCCAAACTATTTTGCGTCTCAGGCTTTGGGGAGGCTGTATTGCCTATGCTGGCACATGCCGAGAGAAGACAGAGCGGAAGAAAAAAAAGTATGATAAAGAGTAATCGCATAAGCATACCCTAGCGCCATTGACCCCGCTCTGTCAGGCGAAATTCACCGTTGGCGGAAGTAAAGCCGTAAAGCGGCAATACAACCCCCGCTTCTCGCTGTCGGGTTCGCACAGAAATGTCCGCGCTATAGCTCCCATTGGGCGAGAGGCGCATATCCGCCCTGATGGTTTGATTATCCTCAGAACCGGACAGATTAACAATAAGCTCGCCGCCCTCGCAGCTTATAGGGCCAGATAAAACAGGGCCTGCCCATTGCCAGCGCCCCCGATTGCGCGTGAGGAAATCCGTATTGGCTCGCCCTGCCCCCTCAAGGCAATTCTCATCAAATTCCATCTTAAAAATTGTAAAATTCACCTGACCCGCAAGCTCTTTTAAACGGCCGTCACGCGTGGGCAGATGGGCAAGCTGCCCAGAAAAACGAAAATCCTCAAGCTTTCGCCCTGAGGCCTGCCCCGACATTGTAAGGGCTGGCGATGCCGTCTTAAAGCTGAGTGGCAGCCCGCCAGATAAAAGCGCCTTGGGAGCGAGCTTGAACTGCGCGCGGCCCGCGTAATCTATGCCCGAAATCTGCCCCTTCCAAATCGTGCCGCTATAGCGCAGATTTGAGCCGGCCTCGACGGGCATAAATAACGGGGCAACCCAGCCAAGGGGTAACTTTGAGATAAGCGCATAGAGCGCCCCGATGAGAACGGCTAAAACGAGATAACGTTTCCGCATTGTGCGTTATTGACCGCCATAAATAACGGCGTCATTTCCCAAAGGGTTACGCGATAAGTAAGTATCAATTTTTGATATATCACGATCAGATTGCAGGCGGTCTTCAAGGCGTATTTGATCAAGTCGGCTTTGAGTAAGCGGGCGCGCATCAGCGGCACTTCGAATAATCTTTGGGCGTAAAAACACCATCAGATTTGTCTTGGCGCGCGAGCGGCCTTTGGATTGAAAAAGATTTCCGACAATGGGAATGTCCCCTAAAACAGGAACCTTGGAGAGCTCGATTTGCTCATCATCTTCAAGCAAGCCGCCCAGAACAATAATCTCCCCATCATTAGCCAAAACAGTCGTCTCAATCTCGCGCTTATTGGTCACAAAATCTTGGGCCAGCGATGAGAGCGCGCCTTCAATAGAGGAAACCTCTTGCTTAATCTCAAGGCGAATAACATCGCCTTCGCTAATTTGCGGCAAGACTTCGAGTTTGATACCCACCTCTTGGCGCTCAAAAGTTCTGAAGGGATTAAGCGTGGTGTTGGAAAAAGTCTCGCTACTCGTAATCGGAATTTCTTGACCCACGAGGAAAGTCGCGGGAACATTATCGAGAGTCGTGACAAATGGCGTTGAAAGAATATTGGAATCTTGATCTGTCTCCAGCGCGTTGATGACCGCTGAATAAAGCGTGTCATTACTCAAACCGCCAATCCCAGCAATCCCGCCGTCAAGGCCAATAAGGTTGGCCACAGCGGCTGTTTGTTCATCCGTGCTAAAGCCATCTTGTGCCGTGACAAGCGTTCCGGTCAGGCCCAAAATATCAGGGGCCGAGCGCGAGAAGTTGCTCGAGAGCAGCGGCACAGCATTGCCATTTAAGCCTGCAATCGCAAATTCCACGCCCAGCTCTCGCGCCGTTGTATCTGATATTTCAACAATAATCGCTTCGACGAGAACCTGTGGACGGCGTTGATCAAGGCGACGAATAATCTGCTCGATTGAGGCCTGAACTTCTCCCTCCGCATTGATGATTAGCGTGTTACTTCCCGGATCATAAGCCGCCGTAGGCGCGGGACTGCCCTCTTTTGCATAAGCAGGCAGCAGCGTGTTAAGCAGGGTGATAATTTCTTCGCCATCCGCAAAGCGCAAAGGCACAATACTCACCGCCCCGCGCGGCGCTGTGCTGCCCTGATCCATAGACCGAATAATAGGGCGCAGCTTTGACAGGCTGGCCGAGGGGCCTTCGACGATAATTTTATTTGTCCCCGGAATAGAAACAACTGTATAAGGCGATTTGTTCCCGCCCAATGACCGCAAAACTGCCTCGGCATCAGAGGCAGATAGGTTTTCTAATGTGAAGCTCTCAATCACGCTATCGCTCACATCCAACGCAGCCACGATTTCGCGCGCCTTTCGTAGGTTCTCAGGGAAATCCGTAATAACCAAAACCTTGCCGCCTGCATTGGCCGTGAGCTGGCCTTGGCTATGCATAACAGGTTTAATCAAGCGCGCCGCTTCAGAGGCATCCGCGCTGCTCAGCTTGATGACTGTCGTCGCAAATTGACCGTTAATGCCAGCCCCGCTCGTAAAGGGGGCATCTTGGGCTGCACCTTGGATGAGGGTAACGCGGTATTCACCCGTCGCCGTACGCACCAACGTATAGCCATGCACACGCATCACATCTTTAAAGACGGAAAAAACTTCATTGGGTGATAAGCTCTGCTCAGATGAAATCGTAACCTTGCCTTGTACACGCGGGTCAACAAGGAACGTCTTTCCTGTGACCACGGACACATCATTGATAAAGGCGCGAATATCAGCTTGCTGCATGGTGATAAGGTGATCCCCTGTACCATAAGCGGGAGATGCAAGGCTGCCAAAAGCGCTCAGCGCTATAAAGCTAGCAGATAAGATTTTAGACCGAATACCCATTAGGGGACTCCTAGCTTAATTGTTTCAGGCTGGCCATTACGAATGACGGCAAGCTCAGCTCTACCCGTTTCGGCCGCTTGTTGAAATAGACTTAAGAAATCAGGACGCCCCTGCGTGATATCTGTGCCTGCAATGGCCGTCACGATGTCCCCTTTTTGCAATCCGAATTGTGAAAGGTTGAGCCCCGGTCGATTTGAGCGGACTGTAAAGCCTATTAAGCGGCCATCTTTTTGCTGGCGCGAGAGGCTTACATTCTGAAAGAGCTCACCTAAATCCGCAGCATTAAGCGCTTTGGTTAAAGCAGGAGAAGCCGCTATGGCGAGGCCCACATCTTCATTAAGCTTGTTTTGTATGGTCCCGAGCAAGTCCCGTTCAAAAGTCAAGCGCTGGAGCTGTCCATCAACGGAGAGGACAATGAAATCCTTATTTACGGCTTGCAGGGTGACATCATCGAGCACTTCATCTCCAACACGAAAATCAATTTCTTTATTGTCGGGCATACGCAAAATCGCGCTGCCTGTTGGGCCTGTAACGCGGCCCGTAAGCACCAAATTAAGCGTGGTCTCAGGCGCGTCTTCGCCAAGGTCTTGCGCTGCTATTATGGGGGCGGCACTCGTATTATTGCGGTTAAAGGGATCACTCGAAAAATCAAAGCTCTGTAGGCTCATGGACTGACCCGTATGCGCCCCAATCGCCGCCGCATTTTGCTCAGGCATTATCCATAGGCTCTCAGGGTTTATAAGCCCTATAATCAAGCGGATAAGCAGAGAGGCTAATAACCCTAGTAAGAGTAGCGTAATCGCGCGAATGGCCCAGCCCATTCCATTTGATGTTGCGGCAACTGCCATAAATTCTTCCCAATCGAAGTAAAACTTTATGATGTTTATATAACAGCTTTACGACGAATTTAGTTAATACTCCTTAACACTTACAGAAAAACCCTAAGATTGCACCAAAACTATTAGGCAAAGTAATTTTGAGCCTCAACAAGCAAGAGCAATTAGGCTAGTACAGGGTTATAACACGACTCGCTGTCCAGCCTTGTGCGTTTGGGAGAAATTATGTCAGCCACAAAAATTGATGGACGGGCCTATGCCCAGACCCTTCGGCAAAGCGTTTTTAAAGCGGTAGGCGCACTACCCGCACAACCGAGCCTTGCCGTTGTGCTTGTGGGTGATGACCCTGCCAGCCATGTCTATGTGGCCAGTAAAATAAAATTCACCCAAGAATGCGGCATGCGTTCCGTGGAACATAAATTACCTGCCACGGCCTCGGAGGAAGACGTCATTGCGATTGTCCGCGCGCTGAACCAAGATGCCGAAATTGACGGCATTTTAGTCCAGCTCCCCTTGCCCAAAGACATCAATTCTGACCGCGTGATTGAAGAGATTCACCCCGATAAAGATGTCGACGGTCTCACCGAAGTTTCAGCAGGGCGGCTCTCACTTGGCAAGCCGGGGCTTCGGCCTTGTACGCCGACGGGCTGCGTAATGCTGGCCAAAGACCAGCTGGGTGATTTATCAGGCAAACATTGTGTTGTTTTGGGGCGCTCTATTTTAGTGGGCAAGCCCGCTGCGATGTTATTTTTAGAGCAAAATTGCACCGTCACTATTGCCCATTCACGGACAAAGAACCTTGAGGCGCTCTGCCGCAGCGCAGATATTTTAGTGCCCGCAGTCGGCCTCCCCCAAATGGTCAAAGGTGATTGGGTCAAGCCCGGTGCCTGCGTGATTGATGTGGGGATTAACCGCGTGCCAAGCATGAAAAACCCCGGCAAAACGCGCCTAGTGGGCGATGCGGATTATAAATCTTGCCGTAAGGTAGCAGGCGCGATTACGCCTGTGCCGGGCGGGGTCGGCCCCATGACCATTGCTTGCCTGCTGCGCAACACGGTGATTGCAGCTTGCAGTAGGCGCGGCTGGGATACGCCTTCTGAATTAGGTTTTTAGAGCTTTAAGCGGCTCTTAGACAGTCTCCTAAGACTGCATCGTCCAACCTTCAACATCCATAGCCGCTTGGCGCACAGCTTCACTGATTGTCGGATGCGCATGGCAAGTGCGGGCAATATCTTCGGAGGCCGCTTTAAATTCCATCGCCAGCGCGACTTCTGCGATGAGGTCACCCACATGGGCGCCAATCATATGCGCGCCGAGGATTTCATCTGTTTCGGCATGAGCCAAGATTTTAATAAAACCGTCAGTCTGGTGATTAGCGCGCGCGCGTGAATTAGCGGCAAAAGCAAATTTGCCCTTCTTATATTTCACGCCTGCTTCTTTCAGCTGCTCTTCGGTCTGGCCGACAGAGGCAATTTCAGGCGCGGTATAAACGACACCGGGAATGACGTCATAATTTACATGTCCCGCTTTGCCTGCAATGATTTCAGCCACAGCTACGCCCTCGTCTTCGGCCTTGTGCGCAAGCATAGGCCCGTGCGTGCAATCACCAAGCGCGTACACGCCAGAAATATTTGTCGCAAAGTGGTTTGTCTCGATAAATCCGCGCTTATCTTGCGCAACGCCAAGGGCTTCGAGGCCAAGATCTTTGGTAAAGGGACGGCGGCCAATACAGACTAGTACTACATCAACGTCGATATCTTTAGGCGAGCCGCCTGTGCTTGCCTCAGTTTTAACTGTGAGCGCTTTACCTTTTTTTTCAACGCCCATAACTTTACGGCTAAGTTCAAATTTCATTTTCTGTTTTTTGAAAACGCGTAAAGCCTGCTTTTGAACTTCGCCGTCCATGCCTGGCATAATGTGGTCTAAATATTCGACAACTGTGACTTCGGAGCCAAGACGTCTCCAGACGGAGCCAAGCTCTAGCCCAATAACGCCGCCGCCAATGACCAATAAACGCTTCGGCACAGCTTTAAGATCAAGTGCACCCGTTGAAGACACGATAGTCTTCTCGTCAACCTCAACGCCTGGTAACGGCGTGACTTCGGAGCCTGTCGCGATGACAACATTTTTTGTCTTAAGCTTTTTACCATCAACGTCGACAGTATTGGCATCAATGATTTTGCCATAGCCAGAAATATGCTCGACTTTGTTTTTCTTGAAAAGATATTCAATACCCGTAGTCAGCCCAGAAACCGTCTTGCCTTTGGCCGCCATCATTTGTTTCAGGTCAAGCTTCACATCCGCTTTGATACCCATATCGGCAAAGTCATTTTGCGCCGTTTCAAACATCTCAGAGGCATGAAGAAGTGCTTTTGACGGAATACAGCCGACATTCAGGCACGTGCCGCCCAGCGTCTTGCGTGTTTCAACACAGGCCACTTTCAGCCCAAGCTGGCCGCAGCGAATCGCGCAATTATAGCCGCCAGGGCCGCCGCCAATGATAATTACGTCATAAATATCGGACATGAAAGTCTCCGCCGCTTTAAATTTTTAGGGCCTATAGGTCGAGTAGAAGACGCTCTGGATCTTCGAGGCATTCTTTAACGCGCACAAGGAAGGTTACCGCTTCTTTGCCGTCAACAATGCGGTGATCGTAAGACAGAGCCAAGTACATCATCGGGCGAATGACGATCTCATCATTGACCACAACAGGGCGCTTTTCAATTTTGTGCATGCCCAAAATCCCGACTTGCGGCGGGTTTAGAATGGGAGATGACATAAGCGAGCCATAAACACCGCCATTTGAAATGGTAAAGGTGCCGCCTGACATATCGGCCATCGTTAGCGAACCTTCGCGGGCCTTAGCGCCAAGCGCGCCAATACCTTTTTCAATGCCGCCAAGGCTCAGCTCATCACAGCCGCGCAAGACAGGTACAACAAGTCCCTTAGGCGAGCCCACAGCAATACTCATATCATAGTAATTCTTATAGATGATATCCGTGCCATCAATCTCTGCATTTACCGCAGGCACATCTTTTAGGGCCTGCACACAAGCTTTCACAAAGAAGCTCATAAAGCCAAGCTTGACGCCGTGTTTCTTGAGGAACAGCTCTTTATACTGGCTACGCATCGCCATGATATGGCTCATATCAGCTTCGTTATATGTGGTGAGCATAGCCGCTGTATTTTGCGCGTCTTTTAAGCGGCGCGCGATAGTCTGGCGAATACGTGACATCCGCACGCGTTCTTCGCGCGGGCCAAGATCGCGCGGCGCTGCAGCTGCGGCAGCCGCAGCTGGCGCGGAAGCCGGGTTAGCTTTTGCGGCTAATGCATCACCTTTGGTAATGCGGCCATCTTTGCCCGTACCCGCAATAGACCCAGCATTTAGATTGTTCTCTTTAATGATGCGATCCGCGCTTGGCATTGGCGGCTTTGATCCACCCGTACTTGCAGCGGCTGGAGCTGAAGTGGTAGCAGCAGGCGCCGCAGCGCTCGCCCCGCCCGAAGCCCCTGCAAGCAAAGTTGCTATAGTCTGCCCAATCGTCGCAATTTCGCCTTCGGCCACTAACTGCTCACCCATAACGCCTGCTTTCGGCGCTACAAGCTCTTGGGCGGCTTTATCTGTTTCAAGCTCAACAATAGCTTCGTCTTTGGCCACCGCATCTCCAGGCGCTTTCAGCCATGTCGCAACTGTGACTTCTGCGACAGACTCGCCAACATTTGGGACGTCGATATTCACGCTTGTACCGCCAGATGCAGAAGACGCGGCTGGCGCCGCCGCAGGGGCCCTTTCCGCTGGCGCTGCGCTCGCACCGGCGCCGCTCCCAAGACGCGCGATAAGCACGCCAATTTCAGCTACGTCGCCTTCAGCAACAAGAATTTCTTCAAGCACACCGTCTGCTGGCGCTACCAGTTCTTGGGAGGCTTTATCTGTTTCTAGCTCAACAAGCGGTTCGTCTTTTTTGACCGCTTCGCCAACTTTTTTAAACCACTGAGCAATCGTTACCTCAGCTACGGATTCGCCTACATTGGGTATCGTAATATCTGTCATAGTTCTTACTTTATTCTTGGCTTATTTTTAAAGCTTTCAATTAACCGATGGTCTAACACTTATTTGCTAAAGACACCGTCAATAATCGCCTGTTGTTCATTCTTATGCTTAGCCGCAATACCTGTCGCCGTCGAGGCCGAAGCGGGGCGGCCTACATAATGCGGGCGCGTTTGCTTGGCTTCAATCGCAATGAGGCTTTCTTCAATAAACGGATTTATGAAAGTCCAAGCGCCCATATTTTTTGGCTCTTCTTGGGCCCAGATAATTTCAGCATTCTTAAAGCGGGAAAGTTCAGCTTGAACGGCGTCATCGGGATAAGGGTAGAGCTGCTCGATACGCAAGAGATAGATATCATTGCGTTCCAGCTCTTCGCGGGCATCAAAGAGATCGTAATAAACCTTGCCAGTACAGAGTACGACTTTTTTGATATTTTTATCCGCCAATAGCTTCACCTTGCAGGTATCAGGCTTATATTCCGCATCATCCCATAAAAGACGATGAAAAGCAGAGCCTTTGCCCATTTCATCAAAGGTAGAAACGCAGCGCTTGTGACGCAACAGGCTTTTCGGGCTCATATTAATAAGCGGCTTACGAAAGTCCCGTTTCACCTGTCGGCGAAGCGCGTGAAAATAATTGGCCGGCGTTGATATATTGGTAACTTGCATATTATCTTCGGCGCACATTTGCAGATAACGCTCAAGGCGCGCTGAACTATGCTCTGGGCCTTGCCCTTCATAGCCGTGCGGCAAAAGCATAACAAGGCCCGACATACGGAACCATTTCTGTTCTGCACTTGAGATAAATTGATCAACCATAACCTGAGCGCCATTGGCAAAATCCCCAAATTGCGCTTCCCAAATTGTTAGCGCATTCGGCGCGGCAGCAGAGAAGCCATATTCAAACCCCAAAACCGCTTCTTCGGAAAGGTGCGAGTTCATCACCTGATAATATTCTTGAGTCTCAGACAGATTGTTGAGCGGCGTATATTTATGCTCATCAACTTGGTCGATAAAGTGCGACTGACGATGGCTAAATGTACCCCGTTCTGAGTCCTGACCTGATAGGCGCACAGGGTGGCCTTCGGTAACCAGAGACCCAAAGGCCAAATGCTCGGCCAGACCCCAATCGATATTTTCGCCAGAGGCAACCTTTTCAGAGCGCGCCTTAATTATACGCGCCAAGGTGCGGTGAATATTGACTGAGTTAGGAATAGCTGTAATCTTCTCGCCAATAGCCTTAAGGGCCTTGATGTCTACATCCGTATCACCGTGGCGCTTGCCCTCTTTTTCAGCCAGTGTAAGGCCTTGCCAAACACCTTTAAGCCAATCAGGGGGCTTGGATTCAAAATCTTGCGCGGCGGAGAACTCTTTATCAAGGAAAGCGTAAAAAGCTTCGACATCTTTGTCATGCTGCGCTTCGGTAAGATCGCCTTGCGCAATTAGGCGCTTAGCATAAATTTCGCGCGCGGTTGGCAGGTTCTTAATGACCTTATACATAAGGGGCTGGGTAAAGGACGGATCATCTCCCTCATTATGACCGTAGCGGCGATAACAAATGATATCGAGCACAACATCTTTGCCAAATTTCTGGCGATATTCCGTGGCCACACGCGCGGCAAAGACCACTGCTTCGGGGTCATCGCCATTTACATGAAAGACGGGGGCTTCAACCATAAAGGCGACATCCGAGCAGTGCTGGCCCGAGCGATATTGGTCCGGAGTCGTCGTGAAGCCAATCTGGTTATTCACGATAACATGGATTGTCCCGCCAGTGCGGTAACCTTCGAGCTGACTAAGCTGGAAGCTTTCCATAACAACGCCTTGGCCTGCAAACGCGCTATCGCCGTGAAGTATAACGGCCATAACTTCTTCGGGCTTATGCGAACGATAAGTGCCCGACGCCATTTGCTGCTTGGCCCGTGTTTTACCCATAACAACTGGCGAAATCACCTCAAGATGAGAAGGGTTCGGGGCCAGAGACAGATGGACGCTATTGCCATCAAATTCACGGTCATCAGATACGCCCAGATGATATTTCACATCCCCAGAGCCAAAGCCCTCTGCATCCGTAACTTGCCCCCCCAAAAACTCATAGAAGATCGCCGAATATGGCTTTTGCATCACAGCCGCCATCACGTTTAAGCGTCCGCGATGCGGCATACCGAAATTAATGTCTTTAAGGCCTAATTGACCGCCGCGCTTAATGATTTGCTCGAGCGCAGGCAAAAGGCTCTCTGCCCCGTCAATCCCGAAGCGTTTTGTGCCCGGATAGCGCTTATGGATAAGCTTCTCAAAGGCCTCGCCTTCAATGAGCTTTTGCAAAATCGCAAGACGGCCTTCTTTAGAGAAGCTGATCTCTTTATCAGGCCCTTCAATACGCTCTTGCAGCCAGCTCTTTTCCTCAGGGTCTGAGATATGCATGAATTGCACACCAAAGGTCGAGCAATAAGTCCGGCGCAGGATTTCCATGATTTCATTAAGCGTGGCTTTTTCAAGCCCAAGCACGCCGTCAATAAAGATTTCGCGGTCCATATCGGCTGCTGTGAAGCCGTAATTTTCAGGCTCAAGCTCTGGATGAGGCTCGGCCTTATTCATAGCCAGCGGATCAAGATCGCCAATCATGTGGCCGCGCATGCGGTACGCACGGATAAGCATAAGCGCATGAAGGCTATCTTTTGTCGCTTGCTGGACTTCTTTGGCGGACGCGCCGTTCACCTTGCCCGCCACCTTTTCTTCGGTCTGGGCGCGCCAATCCCCTGTCAGAGCCGCGGTTAACTCGCCGCTATCATCTAGCGGCCAGTTTTTACGTTTCCATACGGGGCCATCGGCATTTTTCTGGGCATTGGCAGGGTCTTCGCCAAGGGCAGAGAAATAAGCGCGCCAACTCTCGTCAACACTATTTGGGTTCCGGGTGTAGCGCGCCTGCATTTGCTCCAAATAGGCCGCATTGGCACCATCTAGGAACAAGGTGTCGAGCATATTTTGATTTTGCTCGGTTCTGGATTTCTCTGTCATCATCCAACCTTTTTGCGAGGCATTTAGCCTTTGAGGACGTCCATCATTGTAACGCCCAGCTTAGCGGGCGATTCTGATACGCGAATGCCTGCTTTTTCCATAGCCGCGATTTTATCTTCTGCGCCGCCTTTGCCGCCAGAAACAATCGCGCCGGCATGGCCCATTGTTCGTCCTGGAGGCGCTGTACGGCCGGCAATAAAGCCAACCATAGGCTTCTTGAGGCCCTTCTTGGCCATATGCGCAACATATTCAGCGGCTTCTTCTTCGGCAGAGCCGCCAATTTCGCCAATCATAATGATTTGCTTGGTCTCGTCATCATTAAGGAAAAGCTCAAGACAATCGATAAAGTTTGTCCCGTTAATTGGGTCACCACCAATGCCAATCGCTGTTGTTTGGCCAAGGCCAACCTGTGATGTCTGGTAAACAGCCTCATAAGTCAGCGTGCCCGAACGTGAAACTACGCCGCAAGTCCCCTTTTGGAAGATCTTGCCGGGCATAATACCGATTTTGCATTCTTCAGGGGTCAGAACGCCTGGGCAATTTGGCCCGATAAGGCGAGATTTTGAGCCTTGCAAAGCGCGCTTAACAGGGATCATGTCAGAGACAGGAATACCTTCGGTAATCGCAATAATAAGCTCCATCTCCGCATCAATCGCTTCGAGGATTGAATCAGCCGCGAAGGGCGGAGGCACATAAATCACAGAAGCTGTTGCGCCTGTGGCGTGCTTGGCTTCGTGAACCGTG